>NZ_JBHXEG010000044.1:0-68191 GCF_042724935.1 Kitasatospora sp. NPDC127060 | reverse complement strand
ATCACCCGTCACGCCCCTCTCCGCACCCACCCCCTCCACCGCCCCCTCCCGCAGCGCGTCCCTCTCGCCTGGGGCGGATGGGAGGGGGAGGTGGGAGGTGGGGGGTGGAGGTGGTGTGGGTGGGTGGGTGGGTGGGTGTGGTGATCTCCCTCTGCACCGGCCCCTTTCGCAACGTTTCTCCTCGGTGCGGCGCCTCTCCACCGGCCCTTTCGCAGCTTGTGCCTCTCGCCTGGGCGGGGGAGAGGTGGGGGCGACAGCTGGTGGTTGTCGGTGGTCCTGGTCGGTTGTTGGACCGGTTGGTGGTGGGGGCGGTGGGGTGGGGGCATGGCGAGTGGAGGGAGTGCGGGGATGAAGGCGCTGGTGGCGACGGGGGACGCGGCGGAGCCGGTGCGGTTCGCGGAGGTGGAGCAGCCGCGGCCGGGGCCGGGTGAGGTGCTGGTGAAGGTGGAGGCGTTCTCGGTGAACCGGGGGGAGACCTTCCAGCTGGAGGCGCCCGGGGCCGGGTGGCGGCCGGGGAAGGACGTTGCCGGGCTGGTGGTGCAGGCCGCCGCCGACGGGTCGGGGCCCGCGGTGTGTCGGCGGGTGGTCGCCCACCCGCCGGCGGGTGGGTGGGCCGAGTACGTGTGCGTGCCCGCCGGTTCGCTGGCCGAGCTGCCGGACAGCCTGGACGCCGTGCGGGCCGCGGCGTTGCCGTTGGCCGGGCTGACCGCGCTGCGGTTGCTGCGCACGGTGGGGGCGGTGGCCGGGCGGCGGGTGCTGATGACCGGGGCGTCCGGCGGGGTGGGGCACTACTTCACCGAGCTGGCCGCGGCGGCGGGGGCCGAGCTGACGGTGGTCACCGCCTCGCCGGAGCGCGGCCGTCGGCTGGTGGAGTTGGGGGCGGCCGAGGTGGTGCACGACCTCGGGGAGGTGCGCGGCCCGTACGACCTGGTGCTGGAGTCCACCGGGGGTGCGAACCTGCCGGCGGCGCTGGCCCGGCTGGCCCGCCGCGGCACCTTGGTCTGGTTCGGCCAGGCCTCCCGGACGCCCGTCACGCTGGACTTCTTCGACTTCTTCAAGGGCCCCGAGTCGGCCACCCTGCGGCACTTCCACTACGCGGACTCGGACGTCCCGTACGGCGAGGACCTGGCCACCCTGGTGCGCCTGGCGGTGGTCGGCCGGCTGACCCCGGAGATCGGCCGGGTCGCGCCCTGGGCGGAGACCACGACCGCCCTCACCGACCTGCGCGACCGCCGGATTCGCGGCAAAGCCGTGCTGACCGTCGCCTGAACCCTCCCTTCCGGAAAGGAACTCCTGTCGTGTCCTTCTTCGAAACCCCCGGTCTGCTGCCCGAGTTCGTCGAACTGGTCCGCCCGCGCGCCCACGGCGCCGGACTCGACCTCTACGAGTACGACCGGGCGACCGCCCCGCTGACCTCCCTGCTGGACTGGCCCGCCGCCTTCGGTGCCGTCGGCCGGCGGTACCTCGCCGAGGCCGGGCGTGCGGCCGCCGAGGGCCGTACGGTCACCGCCGGCACCGGCTACCGCCGCGCCGCCCGCTGGTTCCACGCCGCCGGACTGCTGCCGCACCCCGACCGGGCCGCCGCCGCCCGGCTCGCCGCCGAGGCCGACGACGCGATGCGGCGCTCGCTGGCGCTGCTGGAGCCGGACGCCAGGCGGGTCGAGGGCGAGGGCTTCGCGGGCTGGCTGCGCCGGCCGGCGGCGGACGGCGGTGCGGGTGCTCCGGTGGTGCTGGTGGTGCCGGGCATGGACTCGTCCAAGGAGGAGTTCCACCTGCTGACCGGGGCGCTGCTGGACCGCGGGGCCGCCGTGCTGGCGATGGACGGGCCGGGGCAGGGCGTCCTGGCGGCGGGGAGCGCGCCGGAGCCGGACTACCACCGGGTGGTGGGCCGGGCCCTGGACGCGCTGGCGGCCCACGAGGGCCTGGACCTCGCCCGCACCGCCGTGGTCGGTCTCAGCATGGGCGGCCACTACGCGGCGAAGGCCGCCGCCCACGAGCCGCGGCTACGGGCCGCCGTGACCGTCAGCGGCCCGTACCGGCTGGACTGGGACGCCCTGCCCCCGTTCGTCACCGAGACCCTGGTCCAGCGCTGCGGCGGCCCGGAGGCGGCCCGCGCCTTCGCCGACCGGCTCGACCTGACCGCCCTGGCTCCGACGATCACCCTCCCGCTGCTGGTGGTCGAGGGCGGCGAGGACCGGATCCCCGGGGTCACCAACGCCACCGTCCTCGCCGAGCACGCCCCGAACGCCGAACTGCTCCTCGTCCCCCACGGCAACCACCTGCTCGGCACCGCCCTCCCCGACTGGCTCCCCACCACCGCCGACTGGCTCACCGGCCGGCTGGCCTGACGGTCCGCCCGACTGCCCGGCGGGGTAATGGAGTTCGGGTACGTAGCAGGCCCCGGAGAGTGGACTCTCCGGGGCCTTCGCTGGTTGTGGCCGGGGCCGGGGACTGCCGTCGGCTACCCGATCGCGTTCACCGTGGGCCGGGCGGGGTCAGCGCTGGAGGGTGAGGACGCCGGGCCGCCACGGCAGTCGGTCGTAGGAGCCGGTCGCGGTGGGGGACTTGCCCTGGTAGAGGAGTTGCAGGTGGCAGGGGTCGATGGTCATGGTCTGGTCGGGGTTGTCGCGGACCAGGTCGCCGTGGCTGATGTCGTCGGTCCAGGTGGCGCCGCTGTTGGCCTTGCCCGCGAAGGGGCTGTTCTCGCTGGCGGCCTGCGGGGTCCAGGAGCCGTTCAGACTGGAGGCGGTGAAGGAGCGGAAGTAGCGCTGCTCGTTGGCGCCGCGGGCCTCGACGATCATGAGGTACTGGTTCTGGCCCTTGACCTTGTAGACCTGCGGGGCCTCGAAGAGGTTCTTCTCCGAGTCGCTCATGACGGTGGTGTAGGAGGAGCCGAAGTTGCCGGGGAAGTTCCCGATGGGCATGCTCGCCCGGTAGACGCTGCCGTTGTCAGCGGCGAAGAACAGGTACATGTTCTGGTCGTCGGCGATCAGGGTCTGGTCGATCGGGCCGGTGCCGGAGTTGGGGATGCTGCCGGTGAACAGCGGCTGCGGCGCGGACCAGCCGTTGGGGTTGGTCGGGTCGCTGGACGTGCGGTAGACGAACGGCCACTGGCCCCACTGGTAGGCCAGCACCCAGATGTTCTTCGGCGCGAAGTAGAACAGCGTCGGCGCCACCGCGGCCTGGCTCATCCCGGTCTGGGGGGCCGAGGCCATGTCGGACCAGTTCGTGAAGGGGCTGAACATCATCGAGCCGTACGAGGAGCCGTTCACGTTCGACGCGTAGACCAGGTGCTTGCCGTTGTACACCACGTCGGTGAAGTCCTTCACCGCGGCCCAGCCGTTCGCCGGCTGCGCCAGCGCGCCCGTCGAGGACCAGTGGTACGTCGACGGGAGGGTGCAGGTGCCACCGCCCGTCGGCGCGGACGAGCCGAGGTTCCAGTGCTGGTTGGCAGCGCCCCAGGAGTCCCAGACCTGGACGGAGGTGCCGTTGGCGCTCTGGCCGCCGGGGAGTTCGAGTGCCCGGCCGCTGGCGACGTTGATCAGGGTGTAGGAGCCGTCGGCGTTGCGGTCGGCGCGCCAGTGCTGGTTGGCACCGCCGTTGGAGTCCCAGACCAGCGGCTTCGTGCCGTTGGCCGTCCGGCCGCCGGGCTCGTCGAGGACCCGGCCGCTGGCGAGGTTGGTGAACGTGTAGGAGCCGTCGCCGTTGCGGTCGGCGCGCCAGTGCTGGTTGGCCGCGTCGCCGTTGGCGTCCCACACCTGAAGCGGGGTGCCGTTGCCGTTCTGCCCGGCGGGCTCGTCCAGAACGCGTCCGCCGACCGCCGCGGAGAGCGAGTAGACGGTGCCGGAGTTGATAGCCCCGCCCTGTGTGCCGCCGCCACCGCTGCTGCCGCCGAGGGCGGTGAGCGCTGCGGCGTAGGCGGGCTTCTTGTTGCCACCGGCGTCGAACAGCAGCGGGTTCTCACCGCCGCGCCACGAGTCGCTGTCGCGGATGCCCCACACCGAGATGCCCGTGCAGCGGGTGACGTTGAGGCAGTCCCGGACGGTGTCGGTGTACGCGCTCGCGGGGGCCTGGGCGATGTCGAGCTCGGTGATCTGGACGTCCACGCCGAGCGCGGCGAAGCTCGACAGCGTGGTCTGGAAGTTCGCGGGCGGGCCGCCCGCGCCGAAGTGGCTCTGGAACCCGACGCAGTCGATCGGCACGCCACGGGACTTGAAGTCCTTGACCATGCCGTAGACGCCCTGGGTCTTGGCGTCGGACCAGTTCTCGATGTTGTAGTCGTTGTAGCAGAGCTTCGCCCCGGGGTCGACGCGCCGGGCGGTGCGGAACGCCTCTTCGATGAAGCCGTTGCCCAGCACGTTCTGGAACACCGAGCTGCGGTGCTGGCCGCTGGGGCCGTCGGCGAAGGCCTCGTTCACCACGTCCCAGGCGTAGATCTTGCCCTTGTAGTGGGTCATTTCCTGCGTGATGTGGTTGTCCATGACGCTGCGCAGGGTGTTGGCGTCGTTGATCGAGCCGACCCAGCCGGGCAGCTGGGAGTGCCAGACCAGGGTGTGGCCGCGGATCTTCTGGCCGTGCGCGGCGGCATGGTCGACGATCGCGTCGGCGGGGCCGAAGTTGAACGAGCCCCGGGAGGGTTCGGTACTGTCCCACTTCATCTCGTTCTCGGGGGTTATCGCGTTGAACTCCCGGTCGAGGATGGTGGAGTACGTCGAGTCCGCGAGCCTTCCCGCGGCCACCGCCGTGCCGAAGTAGCGGCCGCTGCCGGCCGCCGCCGCGCCCAGCGTGGGCGGCGTGCCGGAGTTCGACGTGAACGCGGCCTGAGCGACCAGCGGTACGGCGGCACCCACGGCGGCGAAGGCAACGGCGGCGGCGAGCACGCGGCGGGTTGCCGGACGGCGGCGATGGGCGCGGTTCTGATCTGGCAAAGGCTTGTCCTTCTGGCTCCGGGGGCCCGTCTCGGCCCCGATCTCCCGTCAGTTGCCGCCGCGTCCGGAAAGGTTGCCGCTCGGGAAGGAGAATTTCCGTCGAGCGGATGGGCACGGCCCCCATCCCGTCGGGGCGAAGCCGGTCCGGGCCGCGAGGGCACCTTCGGCGGTCCCGGCGTCGGCCCTGTCGATGGCCTTGACCACGCCCGTGCTGCTGCCGGAGCCCCCGTGTTCCCGCAGCCGTAGTCGTCCAGCACCCGGCCGGTGCTGCGGTTGACCAGCAGGTACCGGGGGCTCCGCGCCCGTGGCCGCCCACCCGGTGCCACTGACGAGGCCCTCGGTCCGGAACCGCTGGAGTCGCGCGATCGCCCGGGCCTTGTCCAGCTCGGCGACCCGGCCCTCATCAACAGACACAAGAATGCCCCCGAAGCGATCCGCTTCAGGGGCACCGTGCCTGGTCAGGCGATGTGGCCAGGGCCGGGGTCGAACCGGCGGCCTTCCGCTTTTCAGACCACGCCGGGGCAGGGGAATGCCCCGGCGTGGGCACCTCTGTCCGTGGAAGGTCGCTGTCGGGCACCGTCGTCCTGACCGGTTGGCGTCAGCGTTGGCGTCAATCGGTGGCGCGGAACGCGATCCGGCGCAGGTCAGTATGGCAGCAGGTCGCTCGTGACCAGATCGAAGCCGAACGGTTCGGGGATGTGCAGGGTCTCGCCGAACTCGATGTCCTCGCGGCGGTGGTACTTCGTACCGTCGGGCCGACTGAACAGGGTGACGGTCTTCTGCCGGGCGTCGACCAGCAGGTACAACGGGATGCCCATCAACGGGTAGTCGCGGACCTTCCCCACCCAGTCGTTCTCCGGGTTCGAGGGGGATACCAGCTCGACGGCGACGGCGGCGAGCTCGGACGGGACCTGGTTGTCGGACGTCTCCAAGGCCTCGCTCGGAAGGTAGGTCAGGTCCGGGTTACGGCTCTTACCGACATTGGGCGACACCAGGTCGGTGTTCTCGCTCGGCAGCAGTTCGACCGGGGCGTGCCTGTCGAACTGGCGGCGGACCAGCAGCAGGTTCCGCTGGTGGATGCCCGAGGGGCTGACCATCATGACGATGGTGTCGCCCGAGATCTCCACCTTGAATCCGTCGGGCAGGCTCCGGCGGGCTTCTTCGAGGAGTGCGAAGTGCTCCGGGTTCATGCGCGGTGTCTCCTGGGGTGTGCCGGGCAACATCCTCAGAGTAGTCCGGCGCCGGGACCGACAGCGCTCCTGCACGATGCTCGCCGTGGACCCCGCTCCTCGGGCCGTCGCGGGGGCCTCGCTCGTTCCCGCAGCTGACCGCCGTCCGCCGTGCCGTTGGCGTCAAACGGCATGAAAATGCCCCCGAAGCGATCCGCTTCAGGGGCATCGTGCCTGGTCAGGCGATGTGGCCAGGGCCGGGGTCGAACCGGCGACCTTCCGCTTTTCAGGCGGACGCTCGTACCAACTGAGCTACCTGGCCGTACTACACCGTCTCTTGCGAGACGAGCGATCCCGACGGGACTTGAACCCGCGACCTCCACCTTGACAGGGTGGCGAGCTAACCAACTGCTCCACGGGACCTTATGGCGGCGAACCGCCAAGGTCTTGCGGTACTGCACTTTACTACGGCACTGCGTGCCCCCAACGGGATTCGAACCCGTGCTACCGCCTTGAAAGGGCGGCGTCCTGGGCCACTAGACGATGAGGGCTTGTGGTCCGTTCGGCTGTTTCCAGCGTTCCCGGGGACGTCGAGAAGCATATGGGATGTGGGGCCGAACGCCAAAACGGGTTTGGGCCGGGTGGGGGTGGGGGCTCCGGCGGGGCGGTCAGGACCAGCCGAGCTCGTCCAGCTCGTGGTCGTCGAAGCCGAAGTGGTGGGCGACCTCGTGGATGACGGTGGTGCGGACCTCGTCGACCACCTGCTCGCGGGTCTCGCAGTGCCGCAGGGTGGGGCCGCGGTAGATCAGGATGCGGTCGGGCAGGACACCGGCGTACCACTCGCCGCGCTCGGTGAGCGGGGTGCCCTCGTAGAGGCCGAGGAGTTCGGGGTCGCTCGGGTCGGGTTCGTCCTCGACGAAGACCGCGACGTTGTCCATCATGGCGGCGAGCTGCGGGGGGATCTGGTCCAGGGCGTCACTGACCAGCGTCTCGAACTCTTCCCGGGTCATCTCCACCGGATCATTGTCGGGTCTGGGGTGACGGTGTGCCAGGCGGCGGACGCCGTTGTTTGATGGGCCTATGACGACCTCGGAGGGCACGTTGGACGACACCGTGACGGCGGCTCCGGCGCCGCCCCGACCGCCGGTGCTGCGCGGGCAGGGGTCCGCGGTGGCGGTGGTCGCGGCGGGCGGGGCGATCGGGGCGGTGGCCCGGTACGCGGCCGGGCTCGGCTGGGGGACCGGGCCGTCGGCGTTCCCGTGGACGACGCTGCTGGTCAACGTGGTCGGCTGCGCGGTGATCGGGGTGTTCCTGGTGGCGATCACCGAGGGGCGGCCCGCGCATCCGCTGCTGCGGCCGTTCCTCGGCACCGGGGTGCTGGGCGGGTTCACCACCTTCTCGACGTACGCGGTGGACGTCCGCCGGCTGCTGGAGGCCGGGCGGCTCGGCCCCGGGCTGGCGTACCTGGGGCTGACCCTGCTGGGCGCGCTCGGCGCGGTGTGGGCGGCCGCGGCGCTGACCCGGCGGCTGATCCACCGCGGGGGTGCCCGGTGAGCCGGCTGGGCGGGCCGGCGCTGCGGCTGACCGTCCTGGTGGGGGAGAGCGACACCTGGCACCACCGGCCGCTGTACAGCGAGGTCGTGCACCGGGCGCGGGCGGCCGGGCTGGCCGGGGCGAGCGTGTTCCGGGGGATCGAGGGGTTCGGCGCCTCGTCGCTGGTGCACACGGCGCGGCTGCTGTCGCTGAGCGAGGACCTGCCGGTGGCGGTGGTGATCGTGGACGAGGAGGAGCGGGTGCGGGCGTTCCTGCCGCAGCTGGAGGAACTGGTCGCGGAGGGGCTGGTGCTGCTGGACCGCTGCGAGGTCGTCCACTACCGGGGCCGGGGTGCGGGGGAGGGCGAGCGGTGAACTGGCTGCTGGTGGTGGCGGGCGCCGCGGTCGGCGCGCCCCTGCGGTACCTGACCGACCGGGCGGTGCAGTCCCGGCACGACTCGGTGTTCCCGTGGGGCACCTTCACGGTCAATGTGTCCGGCTGCCTGGTGCTCGGGCTGTTGGCCGGTGCGGTGACGGCCGGGGCGGCCTCCTCGCACGTCCAACTGCTGGTCGGCACGGGCTTCTGCGGGGCGCTGACCACCTACTCGACCTTCTCGTACGAGACGCTGCGGCTGGCCGAGTCCGGTGCCGGGCGGTACGCGCTGGCGAACGTGGCCGGGAGCCTGGCGGCCGGGCTGACCGCGGTGTACGCGGGGGCGGAGCTGGCCTCGGTGCTCTGGGGCTGACCCCCGCCCACCGGGCCGGCGCGGGGCGGCGGCCGAGAACTGCGCCACCGACCCGTGTCCCGGTGCGCCCGGCGCGCGTTGGGCACCGAAAGCGGCCGCGCGCCTGTGGGCGGCCCGGGTGGGGCGATGGAGAGGGAGCTCGGTGGCTTCGGTGCGTTCGGGAGCGGTGGTACGGGCGGCGGCGGTGCTGGCGGTGGCCGGGCTGGGGCTGACCGGGTGCATGTCGGTCGGTCCGGCGGCGGAGGAGAAGCACGGCGGGGTGGCACCGGTCGGGCAGGCCGGTCCGGCGGGCCGGCCGGGGGCGACGGGCAGCCCCTCGGCCTCGGCGGGCGCCGGGCACCCGGGGGGCGCGTCGGGGCGCGCGGAGCACCAGGGGGGCCTGCAGGCCGAGAACGCGCCGGCCGGGGCCACGGCCAGCGCGCCGGGTGAGCTCGCGCCGGGCGCGAACGGCGCGGTGGCCGGTGTGGTGCCGGTGCCGGGGGCGGGTGCTTCCGAGGGCGCGCCGGGCGGCGCGAACGCCAGCCCCGCGCCGCACCCCGCCGGGTCCTCGGCCGGCGGCTCGGCGGGCACCGGCGGTACCGGCGAGGGCCGCTCCGGCGGCGGTACGGCGGGGAGTCCGTCGGCGCCGCCGAGCGGCCGCCCGTCCGGCTCCCCCGAGCCGGAGCGCACCACGCCCGCCGCGACCGTCCCGCCCAACCCGGAGCCCTCCGCCGGCAGCTCCGGTTCCTCGGCCCCGAGCCCGCACGCGGGTGCGCATTAGGGGGCTGGCCAGCGCATTTGCCTCTGATCCCGAGGGTCGTCTATGGTGGTAGATCGTTCGTTTGATTCATTTGATTGGCGCCCTATTCCCATCTGGCGCCCTTGGCGCGTTCCGGCGATCCGTGGCTGACCGCATAGAGGCGGTTGTGAAACAGAACCCCGGACTTTGGCGCGTGCCACTTCCGGAAGGTTTTGCATGTCTCTCGTTGACGACGCCCGCTTCGCCATGCCCGCGAACGAGGCTGCCGCCGATGTCACCGCCACCACCGAACTGACCACCGAGGCTGCGGAGATCGCCGCCGAGGTCACCGAGACCACCGACGCCGTCGAGACCGTCGAGGAGCCGGCGGAGGCCGCCGAGCCCACCATCACCTTCGGCGACCTGGGCCTGCACGACGACGTCGTGCGCGCCCTCGCCAAGCGCGGCGTCACCACCCCGTTCCCGATCCAGGCCGCGACCATCCCGGACGCCCTGGCCGGCAAGGACGTGCTGGGCCGTGGCCGCACCGGCTCCGGCAAGACCCTCAGCTTCGGTCTGCCGCTGCTGACCCGCCTCGCCGACGGCGAGCGCACCAAGCCCAAGCACCCGCGCGGCCTGATCCTGGTCCCGACCCGCGAGCTGGCCATGCAGGTCGCCGACGCCCTGGAGCCGTTCGGCTCGGTGCTCGGCCTCAAGCTGAAGGTCGTCTGCGGCGGCACCTCGATGTCGAACCAGATCTACGCGCTGGAGCGCGGCGTCGACGTCCTCGTCGCCACCCCCGGCCGTCTGCGCGACCTGCTGAACCGCGGCTCCGCCAAGCTCGCCGACGTCAAGACCGTCGTGCTCGACGAGGCCGACCAGATGGCCGACATGGGCTTCCTGCCCGAGGTCACCGAGATCCTCGACCAGGTGCCGGCCGGCGGCCAGCGCCTGCTCTTCTCCGCCACCCTGGAGAACGAGATCGACACCCTGGTCAAGCGCTACCTGAAGAACCCGGTCACCCACGAGGTCGACCCGTCGGCCGGCGCGGTCACCACCATGACCCACCACATCCTCGTGGTGAAGCCCAAGGACAAGGCGCCGATCACCAACGCGATCGCCGCCCGCAAGGGCCGCACGATCATCTTCGTCCGCACCCAGATGGGGGCCGACCGCGTCGCCGAGCAGCTCATCGAGGCCGGCGTGAAGGCCGACGCGCTGCACGGCGGCATGACCCAGGGCGCCCGTACCCGCGTCCTCGGCGACTTCAAGGACGGCTACGTCAACGTCGTCGTCGCCACCGACGTCGCCGCCCGCGGCATCCACGTCGACGGCATCGACCTGGTCCTCAACGTGGACCCGGCCGGCGACCACAAGGACTACCTGCACCGCTCCGGCCGCACCGCGCGGGCCGGCCGCTCCGGCGCCGTCGTCACCCTGGTGCTGCCGCACCAGCGTCGCGGTGTCTTCCGCCTGATGGAGGACGCCGGCGTCGACGCCAGCCGCCACATCCTGGACCACGCCTTCGACGCCGAGGTCGCCAAGATCACCGGCGCCCGCTCGCTCACCGAGGTCCAGGCCGAGAGCGCCGCCAACATCGCCGGTGCCGCCGAGCGTGAGCTCGCCGACATGACCCGCCAGCTGGAGCGCGCGCAGCGCCGCGCCACCGAGCTGCGCGAGGAGGCCGACCGCCTGGCCGCCCGTGCGGCGCGCGAGCGGGCCGACCTGGGCATCGAGGACGAGGCCCCGGCCACGTCCGAGGAGGCCGGCGAGGCGACCGCCCCGGCCGACGCCCCGGCCGCTGTCGAGGCGCCCGCCGCCAAGGCCGAGGAGCGCACCCCGGCCTACCGCGAGGCGCGCAGCGAGCGTCCGGCCTTCAGCCGGGACCGTGACCGCGACGACCGTGGCGGCCGTTCCGGTGGCTTCAACCGTGACCGTGACGACCGTGGCGGCCGCTCGGGTGGCTTCAACCGTGACCGTGACGACCGTGGTGGCCGTTCCGGTGGCTTCGGTGACCGCGAGCGCTCGGGTGGCTTCAACCGTGACCGCGATGACCGCGGCGGCCGTTCCGGTGGCTTCGGTGACCGCGAGCGCTCGGGTGGCTTCAACCGTGACCGCGACGACCGCGGCGGCCGCTCCGGTGGCTTCGGCGACCGTCCGGCCCGCTCGTTCGGCGACCGCCCGTCCTTCGGCCGGGACCGTGACGAGCGCGGCGGCAGCAGCAGCCGTCCGTTCTCGCGCCGCGACGACCACCGCACCGCCGGCCGTCCGCAGGCCGACCGTGGTGGCTTCGGTGACCGCGAGCGTTCCGGTGGCTTCAACCGCGACCGCGGCGGCTTCAACGGCGGCGGCTTCAACCGCGACGACCGCAAGCCGCGCTGGAAGAACTGACGTCGTACGGCCGGTGATCGACCGCCGGCCGGCCGACTGAACGAACACCGTCGGTCCGCACCGCCGGACCACGAACGAAAGGCCCGCTCCGTCCCCCGGAGCGGGCCTTTCGCGTTCCCCCGTATCCCCCGAACACCTCGCTGCTGCTCGCCCCCCGAGGTGTTGTTCTGGAGGTGAGAATAACCTGTGGCGCGCGATGAGGGTAGTCCCGTAGCGTCCCGGACATGAGCAGCAGACTGCATGACGTGGCACGGGTGAACGAGGAGATCGCCGAGCGGGGGAGCTACCGGACGGCCGGGGGTGAAACCGTGCGGGTGGGGGAGCAGTTGGCGGCGGCGCGGGCCGGCACGGTGTCGTACACACCGGGCGGCCTGGAGGCGCTGCTGGCCGAAGGGGGCCGGGGAGTGCTGACCGGCCTGGTCGAGGTGACGGCCGAGGGGAGCATGGAGGCCGCCGGGCGGCTGGTCGAGGCCGGCGCCGGGCCGGTCGGGGTGCTGAACTTCGCCTCCGCGCGCAACCCCGGCGGCGGGTACCTGCGCGGCGCCCGCGCCCAGGAGGAGGACCTGTGCCGCAGCGCGCTGCTGTACAGCTGTCTGGTGGAGGCGCCGGACTACTACGAGGCGCACCGGGCCTCGGCGGACCTGCGGTACAGCCACCGGGTGATCGTCTCGCCCGCGGTGCCGGTGATCCGGGGCCGCCGGGGCGAGCTGCTGGCCCGGCCGTACCCGGTCACCTTCCTGACCTCGCCCGCCCCCAACGCCGGTCAGCTGGAACGGCGTTCGGCCGGTGCGGACGTCCGGGGCGTGCTCGCCGAGCGGGCCGTCCGGGTGCTCGCCGCGGCGGCCCGGCACGACGTCCGGGCCCTGGTGCTCGGCGCCTGGGGCTGCGGGGTGTTCCGCAACGACCCGGCCCAGGTCGCCGAGGCCTTCGAGGGCGCGCTGGCCCGGTACGGGGGCGCGTTCGAGCAGGTGGTGTTCGCGGTCTGGGACCGCTCACCGGTCTCGGCCAACCGGGCCGCCTTCGAGGCGCGGTTCGGCGCGGCGGTCGTCCCGTCCTGAACGGCGGGGGCGGGCCTGGGGCCTGTCCGGCGGACCCTAGCGCTTGCGGGCGGACAGCACCGTCGCGGCGGTGGAGGCCGCCGCGACCACCCCGGTGACGGCGAAGACGGACGGCCAGGCGCCGATCCGCTTCGCCAGCGGGTGCGAACCGCCGAAGGCCGCCACGTACAGGCCGGTCAGCGCCGCCGCGGCGGCCGGGCCCGAACTGCGGCGCCACTGCGTGGCCGCCCCGGCACCGGCCACCGCCAGCACCGCGCCGCCCAGTTCGCGCCGGCCGGTCCAGCGGGCGACACCGTAACCGCCGACCAGACCGCTCGCCGCGGTCAGCGCGGCGGGCGCGGCGGCCGCGAGTGCGTTCGGGACCTTCGCCATCGTCGACTCCACTCGTCTCCACGCGCAGGGGTTCGCGTTCCGGCTTCCGACCCTAACCCGGCGAACGGGGCGGGGATCCAGGGGCCCGTACCCGGGGCCGTACCCGGGGGCCCACTATCCGAAGGCCGAAACGGTCGACATCCCCGGCACCGTCCGGCCCAGCCGCTGCGCCGCTTCCGCCGGGTCCAGCACCCGCTCCAGCCGCAGGTCGCCCGGGAGCTCCTGGATGAACCGCCCGGCCGACCAACTGCGCTCGTACGGCAGCGGTTCCAGCACCAGGGTGCGCACGCCGTCCAGCACCGGGACGTCGCTGGGCGTGCCCTCGTTCCAGAGCCAGGAGCCGTCCGGCGCGACCAGGTTGAAGGCCCCGGTGGCGATCAGCCGGCGGCCCTCCAGGAACTCCGTCCGGGCCAGCGCCACCACCTCCGGGTCCTGCGGGGCGCCGGGCAGGTGGCCGCCGCCGATCAGGACGTCGGCGAGCAGGGTGTGCAGTTGGAAGGTGTCGCTCAGGCCGCTCATCCGCAGCAGGTAGCCGGTGCCGGTGGGGCGGTCCAGGACCAGCAGCGGCTCGTCGTCGAGCACCAGCGCCAGGTGCCTCAGGCCCTTGAAGTCGTGCCGCTCGCCCTCGTACCGGTCGAACAGCTCCAGCAGCACTCCGGTGACGCCCGAGGCGCGGGCCTCGGCCCGGACCGGCGGGTGGGCGTACACCGCCCAGGCGGCCTGCTGCCACAGGTGCAGCGTCCACCAGGCGACCACGGCCAGGTGGGCGTGCCGGGCGTCGAGGTGCTCCGGGCTCTCGATCCGGGCGTGCGCCTCGGCCGGATCGTCCGCCTCCTGGTCGGGCAGCGGCCCGCCGCCGGTCCGCGCCCAGTGCTCGACCAGCCGCTGGGCGCCGGTCAGCGCCCCGCGCAGCCCGGCCAGCACCGGCCCGGCGCAGGCCACCGGATCGGCACCGGACTCCACGCAGGCGCCCACCACCATCGCCAGGTGCGCCCGGGGGAACGGCGGCGCGTCCGGCAGCAGCGCGGCCAGCCGGGGCCCGGCCGCCCGCCGCTCGGCCGGTTCGGCCGGGCCGAAAAGCCCGCCGACCAGGCCCAGCGCGGAGCCGAAGCCCTCGTCGTCGCCGGCCGCGACCACCGCCTCCAGTTCGGCCACCGCTTCGAGGAGGGCGGGCTGCTGACGGTTCGGCGAGGTGTTCTGGGTGGACATTCGCCGCAGCATAGTTCGCCGGGGCGTGGTCCGTTGGGGCACGGTCCGCCGGGGCACGGTCCGCAGGAGTACGGGCGCCGCCGACCCGGCCGCCGCCATCACCGCGCCGCAGGCCGTCGCGCCGTCCGGCGGCATCACCCTGTACCTGGTGGTCAACACCGCCGTCCGGCGCTTCTTCGGCCTGCGGCCACGAGGCCTGCTGTCGGTCCCGGATGGGAGACTCCCGGCGTGACTGACGACGCGAGCAGGGCGATCACCGACGGCCGCTACCGGATCCGCAACGTCGGCAGCGGCCTGCTGCTGGAGGTCGCCGAGGCCTCCCGGCGCAGCGGCGCCCGGATCCGCCTGGGCGCGGACGACGGCACCGACGCCCAGCTCTGGCGGCTCGCCGCCGTCCACCCCGGCGGCGCCCTCTTCCACATCGAGAACGCCGGCAGCGGCAAGCGCCTCGACGTCACCGGTGCCTCCCCGGAGGACGGCGTCCCGATCCAGCAGTGGTCCGCCAACGCCTTCGGCGCCCAGGAATGGCTGCTGGAGGCCCACGTCGACGCCCCGGGGACGTACACCGTCACCAGCTTCATCAGCGGCAAGCCGCTCACCGCGACGCAGGCCCCGGACGCGGGCGTCCAGCAGTGGGAGGACACCGACTCGCCCACCCAGTGGTGGCGCTTCGAGCGGCAGCCCTAGCCGGGCGGCTCCCGGGCGGTTCCTAGGCCGAGAGGTTGGCCCGGAGGGCGGCCAGTTCGGCCTCGGTGACGCCGTGGGAGTGGAGGTAGGCGGGGACGGTGCCGTGGTGGGTGCGGATCCAGCCGAGGGAGGAGGCGATGAGTTCGGCGCTGATCGGGCGGGAGATCCGCTCGCTGCCGGTCTCGTCGATGTACGGGATCGGGCCGTCGTCCAGGCCGAGGCCGGTGTTGGAGCGCAGGAAGTCGGCCGTGATGTCCGCGTCCGAGGCGCCCAGCAGGGACTGCAGGACGGCGACGGTGAGGCCGGTGCGGTCCTTGCCGACCGCGCAGTGCACGATCACCGGCAGCGCGTCCGGGGCGGCGAGCCGGCGGATCACCGCGGCGAGCGAGGGCCCGGCGGTCTCCGGCATGAAGGTGTAGAGCTCGGCCTGCCCCTCGGGCCAGGGCCGGTCGAGGTCGCCGCGGTCGGCGGGCAGGGTCGGCAGGTTGAGGGACTCGTGGTCGAGGCCGTGCCGCTGGTCCGGCCAGACCTCCAGCTCGAACGGGCTGCGCAGGTCGATCACCGTGCGCAGGCCGAGGTCCTTGAGCTTCCGGGCGCCCTCCTCGGTGAGCGTGTGGAGGGAGCCGGAGCGGTACAGGACGCCCCGGCGCAGGGCGCCGATCCCGCCCGCGTCACGGAAGTTGCGCACACCGGGGATGTCGATGAAGGCATCGGTCATGGCGTCCACCGTAGGGGTGCGGACGGGCCGGGGGGAAGGAAGCCGGAGGGGCTGTCCGTTGAAGCCCCGCCGCCCCCGGCAGGAGTCCTCGGCGCCCGCCGGGGCCCGGCCGCCCACCGGAGGCCTCAGCGCCCGCCGGAGACCTCCAGGAACGCCCCCGTCGTGTACGAGGCGGCCGGGGACAGCAGGAACAGCACCGCCTCGGCGACCTCCTCCGGCTCCCCGCCGCGCCCCATCGGCAGGTTCGGCGCGACCCGGTCGACCCGGCCCGGCTCGCCGCCGAGCGCGTGGATGCCGGTCCGGATCAGGCCCGGGCGGACGCAGTTGACCCGGATCCCCTCGGCCGCCACCTCCAGGGCGAGCCCGCGGGTCATCGAGTCCACCGCGCCCTTGGCGGCCGCGTAGTCGACGTACTCGTTCGGCGAGCCGATCCGGGAGGCGGCCGAGCCGACGTTGACGATCGCGCCGCCGCGCCCGCCGTGCCGGGTGGACATCCGGCGGACGGCCTGGGCCGCGCACAGGAACGGGCCGGTGATGTTGGCGGCCCAGATCCGGTTCAGCCGGTCCTCGTCGATCTCCTCCAGCCGGCACTGCCGCTCCAGCGTGCCCGCGTTGTTCACCAGCCCGGTGAGCGGCCCGAGTTCGGCGTCCACGGTGGCGAACAGCCGCTCCACCTCGGCGCTGCGGCTGACGTCCGCCCGGACGGCGATCGCGGTGCCGCCGTCGGCCCGGACGGCGTCCACGACGGCGGTGGCCGAGGCTTCGTCCGTACGGTAGTTGACGCAGACCCGGTGGCCGCGGCGGGCGGCCAGCAGGGCGATGGCGGCGCCGATGCCGCGGCCGGCGCCGGTGACGATCAGGACTTCGTCGGTGCTGGAGGTCGACATGCCGAGTACGCTACCCGGCCCGCTGTCCGGGCCGCTGCCCCTGCGCGGCGGCCCGGCGCAGCGCGGCGACCTTCGGTGCGCGGCTCTTCGGCGAGTCGAGGCCGAAGCCGCGGGCGTCGCCCAGTTCGTCCCGGACGAACGCCTCGGTGCGGGCCACCGCCGCGCGCAGCGCGTCGTCCGGCGGGACGAAGGGCTGGTGGACGATCTCGGCCCGACCGGTGTCGTACTCCCACAGGCCGACGATCCGGCCGCGGTCCAGCACCAGGTGGGTCTGCGGGTCGGCCTCGCTTCCGAAGGTGCGCCCGGCCCGGCCGGCCGGCAGCGGGCGGGCGGCGTCGGCCGGGTCGAGCAGCCGGGACAGGTCGCGGTGCAGCAGGTGGATGCCGTCGATGCCGGCCAGCAGGGTGTAGTGCGGCTCGGCCGGTGCCTCGAACTCGGCGAAATCGTCGGCGAGTTCGGGTGGCATCAGGAGGTCCGAGCCGGGGGCGAGCGGGGCGGCGCCGAGCTCGGTGACGGCCCGGCGGGCGGTGGCCGCGGAGAAGCCGGAGAACCAGCGGAAGTGCCCGAGGGTGGCCGGACCGGCCCAGGAGAAGTAGCGGCGGGCGAGGTCGACGGCGTCCCCCGCGACCGGCTGGTCCCAGCCGACGTAGCCGTAACGCTGTTGGTCCAGGCGGCCGTTGACCGGCACCCGGCGGATCCGGCCGCGGGACTGGAGCAGCCCGAGGGCGAGCGGCAGGGTGGTCGACAGGCCGCGCTTCTTGCCGGCCTCGCCGAGCGGCCGGACGGCGTCGCCGACCGCCTCCCGGATGGTGGTCGGGTCCAGTGGCCCACCGCCGGACAGCGCCCGCTCGATGGCCAGACAGAGCTGCTCCACCTCGTCCCGGCCGACGCCCAGGTGCTTCGCCGCGGCGGCCAGTTCACCCTCCGGGGCGGCCGCGCCCGCCGCCAGGCCGAGCGCGAAGTCGGCGGCGGGCAGCACGTAGGTGCAGCCGCGCGCGGACGGCAGCTCGTGCACCTCCAGCCCAGCCACCGCCGCGTCCACCGCCGCCCGGCCCAGCCCGGCCCGGGCGAACAGGCCCAGGTACGGGGCCGCGCCGCCGACCGAGCGGGCCCAGCCGGTGGCGGCCAGCACCTCGGCGGCGGACGCCCCGGGGTGCGGGCGGTCCAGCCACTGCCGGTGCGACCACCAGGCCCGCAGCTTCTCGGTGTCGATCCCGTGGCTGTGCTCCATGCGCCCAGTATCGGCGCCCGGGTGGGCCCCGGACCGGAAATCGCTCGCCCGGCGCGGCCCGCTCCGGAGATGATGCGGTACCCGCCGCGGTCCCGCCGCCACTGGTGATCGAGAGGAGAACGCATGCCCGCCGCACCCGGCACCGTGCTGCTCTCCGGCATCGTCGGCTCCACCGCCTACGGCTTCGCCCACGCCGGCTCCGACCTCGACCGGCTGGGCCTGTTCGCCGT
Source organism: Kitasatospora sp. NPDC127060 (assembly GCF_042724935.1). Taxonomy (NCBI): domain Bacteria; kingdom Bacillati; phylum Actinomycetota; class Actinomycetes; order Kitasatosporales; family Streptomycetaceae; genus Kitasatospora; species Kitasatospora sp. NPDC127060. Next base: position 50,315 of record NZ_JBHXEG010000044.1, on the reverse strand, counting down.
CCCCACCGAGGAGTTGCACGGCCTGCACCGCCCGGCCGAGTCGCACGTCACCGCCGAGCCGGACGTCACCCTGCACGAGGCCGCCAAGTGGTGCCGGCTGGCGCTGTCGTGCAACCCGACCGCCTCCGAACTGGTCTGGCTGCCCGAGGACCTGTACGAGACCACCACCCCGCTCGGTCGCGAGCTGGTCGGGATCCGGTCGAGCTTCCTCAGCGCACCGGCCGTCCGCAAGGCCTATCTCGGTTACGCGGACCAGCAGTTCCGCAAGCTGCTGACTCGCGACACCAGCGAGCCGGCCACCCGCCGCCGGGCCGCCAAGCACGCCCGGCACCTCGTCCGGCTGGTCGAGCAGGCCGTCCGGCTGCACCGCACCGGCCGCAACCTGATCCGGCTGCCCGACCCGGAGCGCGTCCGCGACCTAGGCGAACGCATCGCCGACCGCCCCGCCGCCGCCGAGCGCCTGATCGCCGACGCCGCCGACCGGCTCGCCCGCCCCGGCGTCCTGCCCGACACCCCCGACCCCCGCCCCGCCGAGGCCTGGCTCCGCCGCGTCCGCGCCGCCCACTACAGCCCGCCGCAAGCCCCACCCCCCGCCCCCGGCGCGCCCATCCAATCCACTGGCGGAGCCCTGGGGCCCACCGGGTAGGATCACCGTGGCCCTCCCCACTCGGGACCACCCCGCACGGAGGGCCGCGGGCCGCTAGCTCAATTGGCAGAGCTGCGGACTTTTAATCCGTAGGTTCAGGGTTCGAGCCCCTGGCGGCCCACACGAACGATCCGTTCAGGACCAGGGCGTTCTCCCCGTCGGGGAGGGCGCCCATCGTCGTGTCCGGGGGCGGCGGAGGTGAGTGACAAGGGCTCAACTATCTTGGTGTCATGGGACCTTTGCAGCCTGATCTTGCAGAACTCGTGGTCGGACTCGTCTGCTTCTTCCTGATCTTCGGGATCCTCGGAGTGGTGGTGCTGCCGCGGATCGAGAAGCTGCTGGCGGAACGCCGGGACGCCACCGAGGGGGGTGTCGAGCGGGCCGAGGCGGTGCGGGCGGAGGCCCTGCGGGTGTACGAGGAGTTCCAGACGGAGCTCACCGCGGCGCGGCACGAGGCGGCGGAGATCCGGCAGACGGCCACCGAGGAGGGGGCGGCGCTGATCGCGCGGCTGCGGGCCGAGGGGCAGCAGCTGCGGGACGGGATGCTCGCGGAGGCGCAGGTGCAGCTGGCGGCGGACCGGGTGCTGGCCGAGGCCGCGCTGCGGGAGGACGTGGTCCGGCTGGCCGGCGAGCTGGCGGGCCGGGTGATCGGCGAGCCGGTCGCCGAGCTGCCGCGCACCCGTGCGATCGCCGACGAGTTCTTCGCCGCGCACGACGCCAAGACGGGCGCCGACGCCTGACCCCCCCTGCTCGTACTTCCCCTTGGAACGCTTCGACGGCCCGGGTCCCGGTCGGTGGTTCAGCCACCGGCCGGGGCCCGGGCCGTTCCGTGCCCGGGCACCGGTGATCACGGCCCCGGTCGGCGGACCGGTGGTGAAGGTCCGCTCGTACTCGCTGGTCGGCGGCGTCGGGGTCCGGCGGGCCGGCTGACCCCGGAGGGTCACGGCCGGACCGGGCCCCGGGTGGCCGCAGGGGCCGGGGTGGCCGGGGCCTCGGTGGTCGCCGGGGCCGGGGCCGGAGCCGGAGCGGCTGCGGGGGCGGTGGTGGCCTGGGAGAGGCGGAGGGTGAGGCCGATCATGGCGAGGACGGCGGCCAGGGCGAGCCAGACCGCGACGGCCGCCGCGGTGGCCGGGTCGTGGTGGTCGAGGACGGCGAAGTAGCCGCCGCCGATGACGGCCACGCCGGTGACGGCGGCGAACTGCTGGGTGGTGGAGAGGGTCCCGGAGGCCGTACCGGCCCGCTCGGGGGCGATGCCGGCCATCGGTGCGCCGATCAGGGAGGGCAGCACCAGGCCGTTGCCGATGCCCATCAGGCCCATGGTGGCCAGCAGGACGGGCAGGGCGTGCCGGGCGCCGGTGGTCTGCAGGGCGAGGGCGGTGAGCAGCAGGCTGAGGGCGGTGATCGCCCCGCCGACGACCGGGACGCGCAGCCCGTGGCGGGGGAGCAGGCGCTTGCCGGTCAGGGAGCCGGCCATGGCGAGGACGGCCATGGGCGTGAAGACCAGGCCGGAGCGCAGCGGGCTGTAGCCGAAGCCGGTCTGGACGGTCAGGCTGATCACGAACACGAATCCGGCGAAGAAGGCCATGAAGGCGGCGTTGACGGCGAGCCCGGTGCGGAAGACCCGGCCGCGGAGCAGCTCGGGGTCGAGCAGCGGCTGTCCGCCGCGGGTGGCGAGCCGGCGCTCCCAGCGCAGCGCGGCCAGTGCGGCGGGGACGGCGGCGGCGAGCATCGCCCAGGCCCAGAGCGGCCAGCCGGCCTCCCGGCCGAGGACCAGGGGGACGAGGGCGAGGGCCAGCGAGCCGGCGATCGCGAGGACGCCGATGCCGTCCAGGGCGGGGCGGCGGCCGCTGCCGGTGCGGGGCAGGACGGCGGTGGCGACGGCGAGGACGACCAGGCCGACCGGCAGGTTGACCAGGAAGACGGCGCGCCAGCCGAGGCCGAGGAGGTCGCCGTCGAGCAGGATGCCGCCGAGCAACTGGCCGCAGACGCCGCTGAGTCCGCCGGTGACCCCGAACCAGGCGAGCGCGCGCGGCCGGCCCTCGGCGGGGACGACGGTGGTGATCAGGGCGAGCACCTGGGGGACCATCGCGGCGGCGGTGAGGCCCTGGAGCAGCCGGGCGAGCACCAGTTGGGCAGGGGACTGGGCGAGTCCGCACAGCACCGAGGCGAGGGTGAAGGCGGCCATGCCGCCGAGGAACATCCGCCGGTGGCCGAGGATGTCGCCGAGCCGGCCGCCGAGGACGAGCCCGGTGGCGTAGCTGAACACGTAGCCGGCGACGACCAGTTCCAGGGCGGCCTGGCCGGCGCCGAGGTCGGCGCGGATGGCGGGCAGGGCGACGTTCACGACGTTGCCGTCGAAGCCGTACATGAAGAAGGCCGCCAGGATGACGGGGAGCAGCGGTGGGCGGAGCTGGGGGCGGGGCATGGGGCGTGGCCTCCGGTGGGAATGGTTGCCGGTGAAATTATTGGTTGGACTGCCAAAAACTCGGGCGCGAAGGACCCGGGTGCGGGCGAGGTGCGGCCGGGCCCGGGGGAGCGAGGGGGCGGGCGCCCGGGGGTTCAGGCGCGCAGGTCGTCCACGATCGCGTCGACGACCGCGTGCAGGGACTCCGGTTCGAAGCCCGCCTTGGCCTGCAGCAGCAGCCCGTGGAAGCCGGCCATCGTCTGGCGGGCGAGCACCCTGGGGGCGCGGTCGGCGCGGATCTCGCCGCGGAGCCGGCCGTCCTCGACGGCGGCGGTCAGCGCGTTCTCCAGCGGGACGAACGCCTGCCGGGCCTGCTGGGCCAACTCCGGCTCGCGGACGGCGAGTTCGGTGACGGTGTTGACCGCGAGGCAGCCCCGGTGGTCGGCCGCGGCCTGGTCCACCCCGGTCAGCAGCAGTCGGCGGACGCGCTCCAGCGGCGGCAGGTCGCCCGGTGCGGGGTTGGCTCCGGCGGCGCCGCTCTCGCGGTAGCGGCGCAGTGCCAGCTCGAACAGCTGCCGCTTGCCGCCGAAGGCGTTGTACAGGCTGCCGCGCAGCATGCCGGTGCTCTCGGCCAGGTCGTCGGTCGAGGTCGCGGTGTACCCCTTGGTCCAGAAGGTGTTCATGGCCGCGTCGATCGCGGCCTCGGTGTCGAACTTCCTCGGGCGTGCCATGGGTGGGATCGTGTCAGTTATTGGCCGCCTTGTCAAAAACTCTGGCCGAGAACGGCTCGCCCCCTGCGGGCAGAGGGCGAGCCGCTTCGCGCGGGGAGCTGGCCCCGCCGGGGTGGCTACTCCTGCAGGAAGGTCTCGGAGAAGCTGGTGCCGTTGGAGCCGAGCCCGCCGGTGGTGGCCTCGTAGGTGCCGTTGGAGCTGGGGTCCAGGGCGACCGGGTTGGTGGAGCCGAGCGACTTGCCGTTGACCGTGGCCGAAGTGAAGTTGAGCGTCCCGAAGTCGGGGTAGGCCCCGGTCGGCGACTCGATGATCACCTCGGCGCTGGTCCGCTGCGCGGAGGTGGACTTGGTCGTGGTGTACGTCCAGCCCCGCGTGGAGTCGGTCAGCTTGAGGGTGTACCGGCTGCTGCCCGCGTAGGTCACCGAGGCGGAGATGTGGTCCCCGGCCGACACCGGGTACGAGCTGAGGCTCAGGTACACGGGGGCCGCCGGGTACATCTCGTACCAGGCCTGGTTCACCGGGCTGCCGCTGGAGCAGTCGGTCGCCACCCCGGTCTGCTCCACGCTCGACGAGCCGTAGCCGTCGATGCCGACCCAGGGAGCGTACAGGTCGTTGGTGGAGTTGCAGACCGCGTCCGGCTCGGTCCAGGACGCCGCGACCGAGCTGAAGCCGCTGCCCGTGGCTGCGTAGCCACCCCAGTTGTAGCCGTTGGTGTTGTACTGCAGGGGGCGGAAGGACAGTCCCTGTGCGGCCGCCGCGGTGGTCGGCGCGGCGGGGGCGGCCAGGGTCGTGGCCGCTGCCGCGAGAGTGGCGACGCGTATCAGGAATCTGCGCATGCTGGCTCCTTCGTGAGGGGACGAACAGGAGGTCCATACGCCAACCCGAGCCGTGGGGGCGGACGTTGGCGGGTGGCAGTACAGGATGACCGGGCTGTCATGAGCGGGGCAAGAGGTCCAGGGGGAAGGTTGGCCAAGGCATTGCCGTGTCAGGTGGGCGACTTGACTGCACCGGCGGGTGCAATTGCCGCCAAATCGTCTGCAGGGACGGCAGATTGACGTCGAACCGGTTCCGCCGGATCCGCTCCGGTGTGCCACCGGGAAGCCCGTGCGACGACTGCGGCAGGGTGCGGCGGGGTGCGCCGGGCGCGGCAGGGCGCTGAGGACGCGGGCGGCCGGTTCGCGTCCCGCTGTGGGGTGATGGCCGCCGGCGCCCGGGAGTCGGGCCGGGCCGGGCCGACGAGACGGGCGTCACCTCCGGGGCGCCACCCCTCGCCGCCGGCGCCCTGGACGGGCCGGTCACCGCCTGTCCGAATCAGGCGTTTTCAGACGGTCCGTGGCGAGATGTCCCCGGTGTCGATGAGGTCGTTGGTGTACCGGAGGTCAGTGATCACCTTTGGTCTCAATATGATCGGAAGCCACGATGGTCATTCTGTACTGACCTTCGTACGTACAACCAGGGAGCGGTTGGGGCCGTCTTCCTCTGTGCGGTGCGCCAGATCGTCCGGGGCGTCGCTTCCGTCGGTGAAAGGTACGCGCATGGCAGGTCGCAGGGGCGAGAGCCCGGCTCAGGGCGAGGGCGCGCCCGAGGCAGTCCCGGCGGAAGGGGCGGCGGGCGGCGTGCCCGCCCCGCGCTCCGGAGGCCGGGCCGAGGCCCGCCGTGCCGCCCAGTCCAAGGGCGGGAACCGGGGCGAGGGTGGATCCGGCGCCCCCGGCGCCTCAGGCGGACGGGCGGCGGCGCGGCGCGGCGCCAAGCCCAAGAAGAACGTGAAGAAGATCGTCGCCTGGTCGGCGGCCGGCGTGCTGGTGCTGATCGCGGGCGCCGGCGGCGCGATCTACTACAAGCTGAACGCCAACATCAAGTCCTTCGACGCCGACGCGATAGCCACCGACCGCCCGCCCGAGGCCAAGGCCGACGCGGACGGCAACAAGCCGGTCAACGTGCTGCTGATCGGCTCCGACAGCCGGGGCGGCAGCAACTCCGACCTCGGCGGCGGCGAGGACGGTGGCGCCCGCTCGGACACCACGATCCTGTTGCACGTCTACGCCGACCACAAGCACGCCGTCGGCATCTCGATCCCGCGCAACACGATCGTGCCGATCCCGTCCTGCAAGCTGCCCAACGGAAAGTGGACCAAGGGCGGCAACGACCTGTTCAACGCCGCCTTCTCGACCGGCGGCAGCGACGGCGGAAACCCGGCCTGCACCCAGAACACGGTGGAGAAGGTCACCGGCATCCGGGTCGACCACACCATCGTGGTCGACTTCAACGGCTTCTCCTCGATGACCAAGGCCGTCAACGGCGTGGACATCTGCCTGCCGAAGCCGATCTACGAGGGCGACATCAACCCCAACCTGCACAAGAAGGGCAACCTCGTCCTCCCGCAGGGCAAGCAGACCGTCGAAGGCCAGCAGGCGCTGGACTACGTACGGCTGCGGCACGGCATCGGCGACGGCTCCGACATCGGCCGGATGAAGCGCCAGCAGGCGTTCATGAGCTCGCTCGCCACCAAGATGAAGAAGGACGGGCTGAGCCCCACCAACCTGCTGCCGCTGGCCGACGCGGCGACCAAGTCGCTGACCGTCGACCCGGGACTGGACTCCGCGGACAAGCTGCTCTCCTTCGGCCTGTCGCTGAAGAACATCGACATGCACGACCTCAAGTTCGTGACGGCGCCCTGGCGTTACCGCACCCAGGACGCCAACATCGACCTCGTCCAGCCGGACGCCAACAAGCTCTGGGACGCCCTCAAGGCCGACCAGACCATCGACGGCCAGAACGCCACCGGCCAGCAGCCGGACGCCACTGCCAGCCCGAGCGCCGGCGGGCAGCAGGCCGCGCCCAGCACGACCGCTGCGGCGGCCGGGGACGCCTCCAACGCCTCGATCAAGGTCGCCGTCTACAACGGCACCCTCGCCAACGGCCTGGCCGGCAAGGGGACCGAGCTGCTCAAGGGCGCCAAGTTCTCGGCCAGCACGGCGGGCCAGGCGGCGAGCACCAAGTACAAGACCACCACCATCGAGTACAGCTCCAGCCAGAAGGCGAACGCCGAGAAGGTCGCCGCGCTGTTCCCGGGCGCCAGCCTGGAACCGGGCAGCTCGCGCGGCATCTCGGTGATCGTCGGCCAGGACTTCGCCGCGGCCAACGGCATGGGGGTCGGCGCGCCCACCGCGGGCTCCACCCCCGGCGCCCAGACGCCCGCGCAGCCGCTGCCCACCACCGTCACCAACGACGCCCGCTCGGCGGACGACGACATCTGCGCGAACACCACCTACGGCAGCGGCGGCTGACCGCACCCGCCCGACCGACCGCACGACCCCGGAGCGCGTACGCCCCGGGGTCGTGCCATCGTGGCCGTGGAGGGGACGGCCCACCGGTCACCGAAAGGCGGACCCCATGCCCGAGATCGCCATGCAGATCGACATCGCCGCACCCCGTGCCGCCGTGCTCGACGCGCTCAACACGCACGGCGGGCTGACCAGCTGGTGGACCACCGGGGTGGACCGCGAGGGCGAGGTGCTGCTGTTCGACTTCCCCGGGGTGCCCGAGCCGTTCCGGCTGCGCCGGGAGCGGGCCGACCTGGACCGGGTGCTGTGGGCCAACGCCGGGGCGTTCCCGCCGCACTGGGCCGGCACCTGGATCAGCTGGGACCTCTCCGACCAGCCCGACGCCCCTGAGCGCACCCGGCTGCTGTTCCGGCACGGCGGCTGGCAGCCGGGCAGCGAGGAAGGCGTCCCGATGGTGGCCGGCACCTGGGCCGAACTGCTGGTCCGGCTCAAGGACTACGCGCAGAGCGGCAAGGCGCAGCCGTACTTCGTCACCACGCTGCGCCACGACGAGGAGTGACGCGCGGCGACCGGTCGCCCGCCAGGGCGCCGTCCGGTGGCGGGAACGCGGCGGCGGACCGAAGGTGGGCGGTATGGCGCCGTCGCACCGGGCCCCGCCCTCCGACGGCCACGACCCGGCGATCAGCGGCCCCACGACAAGCAGTCCCACAAGTCCAGCAGCCCACGACTCCAGCCCCACGACAGCAGCCCCACGACCGACAGCCGGCCACCACCGCCTCCGGGAGGCCCAGCGATGCCCGTAGTGACCGATCCGTACCAGCCCGGCACCCCGTGCTGGATCGACCTGATGGCGAGCGACCAGCAGGCCGCGCTCGACTTCTACCGCGACCTGTTCGGCTGGCAGGGCGAGGTCGGCCCGGCCGAGTTCGGCGGTTACGCCGTGTGCACCCTCAACGGCCGCCCGGTCGCCGGGATCATGGCGCAGTCCGCGCCCGAGGGCCAGCCGCTGCCGCCGGTCGCCTGGACCACCTACCTGGCCTCGGACGACGCCGACGCGGCCCGGGCCGCCATCGTCGGGGCCGGCGGCACGGTCCTCTACGACCCGATGGACGTCGGCACGATCGGCCGGATGCTGGTCGCCGCTGACCCGACCGGCGCGGTGTTCGGCGTCTGGCAGGCGATGGACTTCATCGGCGCGGGCGTGGTCAACGAGCCCGGCGCGCTGGTCTGGAACGAGCTCAACACCGCCGACACCGCGGCCGCCGGCCGCTTCTACCAGCCGGCCCTCGGGCTGCGCCCGGCCACCATCCAGGGCATGGACGGCTACTTCTCGTTGAACGTCGGCGACCGTACGGTGGGCGGCCTCCAGGAGATCCCGAAGTACCTCGCGCCGGGCACGCCGTCACACTGGATGACGTACTTCCTGGTGGACGACGCCGACTCGGTGGTGGACGCCCTGGTCAAGGCCGGCGGCTCGGTGATCCAGCCGCCGTTCGACATGCAGGCCGGCCGGATGGCCGTGGTCAACGACCCGCAGGGCGCGGTCTTCGCGGTGATCCAGTCGCCCGAGGCGCAGATGCCCGACTCGCCCTGATCCGGCGGCGGCAACCGGAAGCCGCCCTTCCCGCGACGCGCCGCCGGGAATGGGCGGCATCCCCCGCGTTCCCGGGGCAGACTGCACCCATGCTGGGGCTACCGGACGACATCCGCGCTTTCCTCTTCGACCTCGACGGGGTCCTCACCCAGACCGCCACGGTGCACGCCGCGGCCTGGAAGGACACCTTCGACGCCTTCCTGCGTGCCGAAGCGGCCCGCACCGGCGGGCAGTTCGTCCCCTTTGACGCCGTCACCGACTACGACACCTACGTGGACGGCCGCCCGCGCCTGGACGGCACCCGGGCCTTCCTGCAGAGCCGGGGCATCGACCTGCCCGAGGGCGCCGAGGAGGATCCGCCGAACGCCCGCACCGTGCAGGGCGTCAGCCGGGCCAAGAACGACACCGTGCTGCGGCTGATCCACGAGCGGGGCGTCGCGCCGTACGACGGCTCGGTCGCCTACGTGCACCGGCTGCGCGCGCTCGGGCTGCCCCGGGCGGTGGTCTCCTCCAGCGCCAACTGCCGGGACGTGCTGCGCTCGGCGGGCATCCTGGACCTCTTCGACGTGATCGTGGACGGCGTGGTCGCCAAGCAGCGGTCCCTGCCCGGCAAGCCCGCCCCGGACACCTACCTGTACGCCGCCCGCGAGCTGGGCGTCGAACCCGCGCACGCCGCCGTCTTCGAGGACGCGCTCGCCGGGGTCGCCTCCGGCCGGGCCGGCGGCTTCGGCGCGGTGGTCGGGGTCAACCGCACCGGGCAGGCCGCCGAACTGCGCCGCGACGGCGCCACCGTGGTCGTCGACGACCTCTCCGAGCTACTGGGGGAGGGCGCATGAGCGAGCGGAGCACGGGGGTCCCCCCGGCCGAAGGCTGGGGGAGAATCATCGAGGGGCGCGTGTGGGCGAATGCCCCTACCGAGCGCAGCGAGGTGGGCGCATGAGTCCTGCGGACAACTTCACCATCGACCCCTGGCAGATCACCGAACACGGCGTCGACCCGGCCTCGATGGCCCGCGCCGAGTCCGTCCTCGCGCTCTCCAACGGCCACATCGGGCTGCGTGCCAACCTGGACGAGGGCGAGCCGCACGGGCTGCCCGGCACCTACCTCAACGGGGTCTTCGAACTGCGCCCGCTGCCCTACGGCGAGGGCGGCTACGGCTACCCGGAGTCCAGCCAGAGCGTCATCAACGTCACCAACGGCAAGATCATCCGGCTGCTGGTGGACGACGAGCCCTTCGACCTGCGCTACGGCGAACTGGTCAACCACACCCGCTGGTTGGACTTCCGCGAGGGCCTGCTGCACCGCGAGTGCGAGTGGACCTCCCCGGCAGGGCGGACCATCCGGGTGCGCTCCTCCCGGCTTGTCTCGCTGACCCAGCGCGCCATCGCCGCGGTGGCGTACAGCGTCGAGGCGGTGGACGGGCCGGTGCGGATCGTGCTCCAGTCCGAGCTGGTCGCCAACGAGCAGCTGCCCGGCGGCCCCGAGGGCGACCCGCGCGCGGCCGCCGTCCTCGAAGCGCCGCTGCAGCCGGAAGCGCACCACGCGAGCGGCACCAAGGCCGTCCTGGTGCACCGCACCCGCTTCAGCGGCATCCGGGTCGCCGCCGGGATGGACCACCTCATCGAGGGACCGGAGCGGCTGGACACCGTCGCCGAGGCCGAGGCCGACCACTGCCGGATCAGCGTCACCACCGTGCTGGAGCCCGGACAGCGGCTGCGGCTGGTCAAGTTCATGTCCTACGGCTGGTCCGCCACCCGCTCGCTGCCCGCCGTCCGGGACCAGGTCGAGGCCGCGCTGACCGCCGCCCGGTACACCGGCTGGGACGGCCTGGTCGACGAACAGGCCGAATTCCTCAAGGAGTTCTGGGAGACCAGCGACGTCGAGATCGAGGGCGACGTCGAACTCCAGCAGGCCGTCCGGTTCGCCGTCTTCCACGTCCTGCAGGCCGGCGCCCGCAGCGAGGAACGCGCCATCCCCGCCAAGGGGTTGACCGGCCCCGGCTACGACGGGCACAGCTTCTGGGACACCGAGACCTTCGTCCTGCCGGTGCTCACCTACTGCCTGCCCGGGGCCGTCAACCAGGCCCTGCGCTGGCGGCACACCACCCTGCCGCTCGCCCGCGAACGGGCGGCCCAACTCGGCCTGGCCGGCGCGGTGTTCCCCTGGCGGACGATCCGCGGCGAGGAGTGCTCCGGGTACTGGCCGGCCGGCACCGCGGCCTTCCACATCGGCGCCGACATCGCCACCGCCGTCGCCCGCTACGTCCGGGCCACCGGGGACGAGGACTTCGAGCGCGCGTACGGCCTGGAACTGCTCGTCGAGACCGCCCGGATGTGGCGCTCGCTCGGCCACCACGACACCGCCGGGAAGTTCCGCATCGAGGGCGTCACCGGCCCCGACGAGTACAGCGCCGTCGCCGACAACAACGTCTACACCAACCTGATGGCGCAGACGAACCTGCGCGCCGCCGCCGAGGCCGCCGTCCGGCACCCCCGCGAGGCCGCCGAACTCGGCGTCGACACCGAGGAGACCGCGGCCTGGCGGGACGCCGCCACCGCCATGTACGTGCCCTACGACGAGGACCTCGGCGTCCACCCGCAGGCCGACGGCTTCACCCACCACCAGGTCTGGGACTTCGAGAACACCCCGCCGGAGAACTACCCGCTGCTGCTGCACTACCCGTACTTCGACCTGTACCGCAAGCAGGTCGTCAAGCAGGCCGACCTGGTGCTCGCCATGCAGGTCCGCGGCGACGCCTTCACCGACGAGCAGAAGGCCCGCAACTTCGCCTACTACGAGCGCCTGACCGTCCGCGACTCCTCGCTCTCCGCCTGCACCCAGGCCGTCATGGCCGCCGAGGTCGGCCAGCTCGACCTCGCGTACGACTACACCGCCGAAGCCGCCCTGATGGACCTCCACGACCTCGGCGGCAACACCCGCGACGGCCTCCACATGGCCTCCCTGGCCGGCGCCTGCGTCGCCCTGGTGGCCGGCTTCGGCGGCCTGCGCGACCACGGCGAGACCCTCGACTTCCGGCCCCGGCTGCCCTCCGGGCTGATGAAGCTGAGCTTCTCCCTGCTGGTCCGCGGCCACCTGCTCGGCGTCCGGATCACCCATGGGGGCACCACCTACACGCTGCGCCGCGGCGAGGTGATGCACCTGCGGCACGACGGCGAGCTGGTCCAGGTCAAGGCCGGCTCCCCGGTCACCGTGCCCACCACCGCCCCGCCCGCCCAGGAGCGCTGCGCCCAGCCCCCCGGCCGCGAGCCGGCCCGCCGCCAGCCCCAGGCGGGGCTGGTGGCCGGCAAGCTCGGCCAGCACGACCACCTGGCCGCGGAGTAGCCGCGGCGCCGGGCCCCGCGGCGGCCCCGTACCCGCTCACTCGTTCGCCCGGCCCCGTGTGCGGCCGGCGCCGACCCGTCGGAGGCTGCAGGTGTCCTGTGGCGAGCGAAGGGAAGTCCCCGTGGCGACCGTGGCCGAACAGATGGTGGAGGTGCTCCGGCAGGCCGGGGTGGAGCGGGTGTACGGCGTGGTCGGCGACAGCCTCAACCCCGTCGTCGACGCGATCCGGCGGGCGGAGGGCATCGGCTGGGTGCACGTGCGCAACGAGGAGGCCGGCGCCTTCGCGGCCGCCGCCGAGGCCGAACTCAGCGGCCGGCTGGCGGTCTGCGCGGGCTCCTGCGGCCCCGGCAACACCCACCTCATCCAGGGCCTGTACGACGCCCAGCGCAGCGGCCTGCCGGTGCTCGCGCTCGCCTCGCACATCCCGTCCGGGCAGATCGGCACCGGGTTCTTCCAGGAGACCCACCCCGAGCGGGTGTTCACCGACTGCAGCAACTGGTGCGAGATGCTCTCCACCCCCGCCCAGCTGCCCCGGCTGCTGCGGGTCGGCGTCCAGCACGCGCTCGGCTCGCGCGGCGTCTCGGTGCTGGCCTTCCCCGGGGACGTCGCCGCCCTGCCGGCCGCCGGGCCGACCGGCAGCAGCCACTTCCTCACCGAGCAGGCCGTCGCAGCGCCGCCCTGGTCCCAGGTGCAGGAGCTGGCCCGGCTGCTCAACGCGGCCCGCCGGGTCACCCTGTTCTGCGGCGCCGGGGTGCGCGGGGCGCATGCCGAGGTGATGGCCGTCGCCGAGGCGCTGAACGCGCCGATCGGGCACTCGCTGCGCGGCAAGGAGTGGATCCAGTTCGACAGCCCGTACGACGTCGGCATGAGCGGGCTGCTCGGCTACGGCGCCTGCCACGAGGCGCTGCACTCCGCGGACCTGGTGCTGCTGCTCGGCACCGACTTCCCGTACGACTCCTTCCTGCCGCAGGCGCACACCGTCCAGGTCGACCACGACGCCACCCGGCTGGGCCGCCGCACCGCGCTGGAACTGGCCGTGCACGGCGACGTCGCGGCCACCCTGCGGGCCGTGCTGCCGCTGCTGGACGCCAAGCCCGACCGGACCTTCCTGGACGGCATGCTGCGCAAGCACTGCAAGTCGCTGGAGGACGTCATCGGCGCCTACACCCGGGACATCGAGAAGCACCTGCCGATCCACCCCGAGTACGTCGCCTCGGTGCTGGACGACGTCGCCGCCGACGACGCGGTGTTCACCGTGGACACCGGGATGAACAACGTCTGGGCCGCCCGCTACCTCCAGCCGAACGGCCGCCGCCGGGTGATCGGCTCCTTCCTGCACGGGTCCATGGCGAACGCCCTCCCGCACGCGATCGGCGCCCAACTCGCCTGCCCCGGGCGGCAGGTGATCGCGATGGCGGGCGACGGCGGGATCGGCATGCTGCTCGGCGAACTGCTCACGGTGGCCAAGCACCGGCTGCCGGTGAAGACGGTGGTCTTCAACAACGGCGCCCTCGGCATGATCAAGCTGGAGATGCTGGTCTCCGGCTACCCGGAGTACGAGATCGACAACGGGGACGTGGACTACGCCGGCATCGCCCGGGCGATGGGCGTCCCGGCCAAGCGGGTCGCCGAACCGGCGAGGGTCCGGGAGGTGCTGGCGGAGGCGCTGGAGCGGCCCGGTCCGGCCCTGGTGGACGTGGTCACCGACCCGAACGCGCTGTCCATCCCGCCGCGGATCACCGCCGCCCAGCTGAAGGGCTTCGCGCTGGCGGCCGGGAAGACGGTGTTGTCGGGCGGCGTCGGGCGGATGGTCGACCTGGCGCGCAGCAACCTGCGCAACGTCCCCAGGCCGTGAGCGGCCCTTGTCGCGGGCGGCTTTGCCGCCGCCTCGGCCTCTGTCGGCCTCGACCCCTGCGGCTTTGCCCCTGAGGCAACTTTCTTGCCCCTGCGGCAGGCCGGGTGTCCACTGGACCCATGACCACCAGCTCCACCGGCACCCCCGGCGACGGCGACCAGCTCGACGACCAGGAGGTCGCCGGCCTCGCCGCCCGCCTCCGCGAGCACCGGCACAGCAGCCGGCTCACGCTGGAGGTCGCCGCGGGCCGGGTCGGCCTCTCCCCAGCCTATCTGTCCCGGCTGGAGACCGGCCGCCGCCAGCCCTCGCTGCCCGTCCTGCTCGGCCTCGCCCGCGCCTACGGCACCACCGTCTCCGGACTGCTCGGCGAGGCCATGGTCGAACCCGACCCGGTGGTCCGCGGCGGCGCCATCGATCCCGGCCGCGCCGGTGGCTGGGGCTACCGGCGGGCCGGCGCCCCCGGCCGCGCCATGCAGGCCCTGCGGGTGCACGTGCCGCCGGGCGTCCAGGACGCCGTGGTCCGGGTCCACCCCGGCGAGGAGTGGATCTACGTCCTGCGCGGGCAGCTGCGGGTGACCCTCGGCGACCGCGTCCACCACCTCGCGCCCGGCGACTCCGCCCACTACGACTCGCTCACCCCGCACTGCATCGCCGCCGAATCCGGCACCGGCGTCGAACTGCTCTTCGTCCACACCCTGTTGCAGAGCCCCGGCGGCGAGCTCTGCCTCGGCGGCGGCCCCGCCCCGACCCACTGACCAGCCGCCAGACCCTTGGAGGAGATCCCGATGGCCGATCCCACCACCCCCGCCGCCACCGCCGTCCCGGCCGGCGCCGCCGACACCGCCACCGGCCCGAAGACCATGGACGCCGGGAAGTGGGCCAACAAGCGGGTCTACCTCCGCCTGGTCATCTACACCGCGGGCATCCACGCCTTCGCCGGCTTCATCATGCTGCTGTTCGAACTGGGCAGCCGGAACAAGTAGTTCGGCCGCCCCGGCTGACGAGCGCTCGCCCCGGCTCGCCCCGGCCCGCCCCGGGGCGGGCCGGTCACGCCGTGCGGAGCACCCGGCAGAGGGCGTCCAGGGCCGCCGGGAAGGCGTGTTCCGGCGGGGTCGCGTAGCCGATCACCAGGGCGGGGTCGCCCGCCTCGGCGGTCGGGTCGGCACGGTGCCAGTCGAGACCGCTGAGGGCCAGGCCGGCGGCCTCGGCGCGGGCGATCAGTTCGGCCTCCGGCGTGGACCCGGGCGGGAGTTGGAGCACGGCGTGCAGGCCGGCCGCGATGCCGGTGACCTCGACCCGCGGGGCGTGCTCGGCGACCGCGGCGGCCAGCCGGTCGCGCCGGCGCCGGTAGTGCAGCCGGCAGCGCCGCACGTGGCGGTCGTACGTCCCCGAGGTGATCAGCTCGGCCAGGGTCAGCTGGTCGAGCACGGGGGACATGGTGTCGGCCAGCGCCTTCAGCCGGGCGACCGGCTCGACCAGCGCGTCCGGCAGGGCGAGCCAGGCCAGTCGCAGGCCCGGGGCGAGGCTCTTGGCGGCGGTGCCGGCGTACACCACCCGTTCCGGGTCGAGCGCCTGCATCGCGCCGAGCGGCTGCCGGTCGTAGCGGAACTCGCCGTCGTAGTCGTCCTCGACCACGTACCGGTCGTGTTCGCGCGCCCACCGCACCGTGGCGGCCCGCCGGTCGGCGGACAGCGGTGCGCCGGTGGGGTACTGGTGGGCGGGGGTCAGCAGGGCGGCGCCGCAGTGGGCGTCGAGCCGGTCGACGACGGCGCCCTCGCAGTCCAGCGGCAGCGGGACGGTGGACAGCCCGGCGGCCCGCACCACGGCGTGCTGCGGCGGCAGCCCGTACGCCTCGACCGCGAGCGAGCGGGCGCCGCGCTCCCGCAGGGCCGCGCAGAGCAGGCCGAGGCCCTGCTGGACGCCACCGCAGATGAGCAGGTGGTCCGGGTCGGTGCGGACGCCGCGGACCCGGGCCAGGTAGTGGGTGAGCGCCTCGCGCAGTTCGATCCGGCCGAGCGGGCTGCCGTAGCCGAGCGCCTCGTGCGGGGCGGTGGCGAGGGCGCGGCGGGCGGCGGCCAGCCAGGCGGTGCGGGGGAAGAGCGAGAGGTCGGGGCGCCCGGACCGCAGGTCGTGCCGGGGGGCGCGCAGCAATTCCCGGGCCGGGACGGGCCGTTCGCCGCGCACGGGCACGGCCCGCCGGGCGACGGTGGTGCCGGAGCCCTGCCGGGAGCTGAGCCAGCCCTCGGCGGCGAGCTGCCCGTACGCCTCGACCACGGTGTTGCGGGCGATGCCGAGGTCCTCGCCGAGGGCCCGGGAGGACGGCAGCCGGGTGCCGGGCGCGAGCCGCCCGTCCTGGACGGCCTCGCGCAGGGCGTCCTCCAGGGCGGCCCGCAGCCCGGCGCCGGCGGCGCGCCGCTCGCTGAGGTCCAGGTGCAGGTCGCCGCCGAAGGAGGTCCAGGAGCCGTTCACGGATCCATTCTCGCGTGCCCGGTGGTCACCGGGTGGCGCCGGCGGGCTCCGCGGTCGCGGTGATGACGCGGTTGAGAAGTCGGTCAGGCCGATCAGCGGGATGATCGGTGATCGCGGAGAGCCGTTGCTGCTCGAAGCGGTCGGCGGCCGCGTCCCGGATCCGGTCCGGGACGGCCGTGCCGGTGCGGTCCGCGATCCGGGTGGCGGCCTCGGTGAGTTCGAGGGCGGTGCGCTCCTCGTCGGTGAAGAACGGCGCCTCCCGCCAGTCCTCCGGGTCGGTTAGCGTCCGTCACCGGACCGACGGATACCGACGCGAGGATGTGACAGATGAGCGAGGAAACCTCCCGAACCGATCTTCTGGCCACGCAGTTCGAGGCGGAGCGCCCCCAACTGCGCTCCGTGGCCTACCGGATGCTCGGTTCGGTCGCCGAGGCCGAGGACGCCGTCCAGGAGGCGTGGCTGAAGCTGAGCCGCAGCGACGTGGGCGAGGTGCGCAACCTCGGGGCCTGGCTGACCACCGTGGTCGGCCGGGTCTGCCTGGACCAGCTGCGCTCCCGGGCCTCCCGCCGGGAGGACCCGCTGCCCGAGCAGGAGGGGCAGGTGCGGCTGCCGGACCCGGTGGTGAGCGGGCTGACGGCACTGGACCCGGTGCACGAGATCCTGGTCGCGGACTCGGTGGGGATCGCGCTGATGGTCGTGCTGGAGACGCTCTCCCCGGCGGAGCGGGTGGCCTTCGTGCTGCACGACATGTTCGAGGTGCCCTTCGACGGGATCGCCGAGGTGCTCGGCCGCACCGCCGCCTCGACCCGCCAGTTGGCGAGCCGCGCCCGCCGCCGGGTGCAGGGCGCGACCCCGGCCGCCGACGGGGACGAGGTCCGCAAGCGCCAGGTGGTGGAGGCCTTCCTGACCGCGGCCCGGGGCGGTGACTTCGACGCCCTGATGACGGTGCTGGACCCGGAGGTGGTGGCCCGGTCCGACGGCGGCACGCTGGTGCCGAGCGTGCTGCGCCGGGGCGCGGCCGACGTGGCCTCCCAGGCGATCACCTTCGCCCGGTTCGCCGCGGACGGGCGCCTGGTGCTGGTCAACGGCTCGCCCGGGGTGGTGTCCTTCGCCGACGGCCGTGCGCTGTCGGTCATGTCGTTCACCATCCACCAGGGCCGGATCACCGGTCTGGACATCCTCACCGACCCGGTCCGGCTGGCGGCGCTGGGCCTCACCGCGTAGCCGTACGCGGTACGGGAACCGCGCGGTACGGGAACCGCGCGGCACGGGAACTGCGCCGTACGGGAACCGCGCGGCACGGAACGCGGACGGGCCGTCCGGCGAGCTGCCGGACGGCCCGTGGCGGGTTCGGGAGGGGTCAGACCGACAGGTAGATCGCGCTGCCGAGGCCGGCCAGGAAGCAGTACACCGCGAACGGCGTCAGGCTGCGGGTCTCGAAGTACTTGGTGAGGAAGCGCACCGAGATGTAGCCGGCCACGAAGGCGGCGACGCTGCCGGCCGCCACCGGGCCGAGCACGGCGGAGTTCTCCGGCTTGAACAGCTCGGGGACCTTCAGCGCCGAGGCGGCCAGGATGACCGGGGTGGCGAGCAGGAAGGAGAACCGGGCGGCGTCCTCGTGGTGGAGTCCGCGCAGGATGCCGGCGCTCATGGTGACGCCGGAGCGGCTGATGCCCGGGAACAGCGCGAGGATCTGGGCGGAGCCGATCCAGGCGCCCTGGACGAAGTTGAGCCTGGTCAGCCGGACGTCGGAGGCGACCGCCGGGTCCAGCCCGGGCTCGTCGGCGGGGGCGGCGTGTCCGGCCCGGCGGCGGCCGCTGCCGCCGCGCTTGAGCCGTTCGGCGCCGAGCAGCACCAGCCCGTTGAGCGCGAGGAAGACGGCGGCCGGCAGCGGCTTGCCGAGCGCGTGCCGCAGGGCCTTCTCCAGGACGAGGCCGGCCACGCCGACCGGGATGGTGGAGATGATGAGCAGCCAGGCGAGCTTCTCGTCCCGGGTCTGTATCCGGCGGTGCCGGATCGAGCCGACCAGTCCGCTGACCACCCGGACCCAGTCCCGCCAGAAGAACACCACCAGGGCCAGCGCGGTGGCCAGGTGCAGGGCGACCAGCGCGGCGAGGTAGGAGGAGCCGTCGGCGGTCATGTCGAGGTCCTGCTGGATCTTCCCGCCGATCACGGCCGGGACCAGGATGCTGTGGCCCAGGCTGGACACCGGGAAGAGTTCCGTCACACCCTGCAGCAGGCCGACGCCTATCGCTTCCGGGTAGGTCAGGGTGGACATCGCGCACCTTCGCTCTGGGGTCTGCGGCCGGTGGGTTCCGGTGGCCTCCGCGAAGCTACTACGGGCATGTAGACGCCCGGCAGCCCCGCCGCCAGAAGTTCATCGAGCGTATGTCCGGGTGTCACCGCCTCCGAGCCGGTGGACCAGCAACTCGGCGACGGTGCCCGGCAGTCCGGCGGGCACCGCCTGCTGGACCGCCTGGCCGAGCAGCACCCCGGCGGTCGCCGCGAGCGGGGTGCCGCCGAGTAGCAGGGCGACGGTCAGTGCGGCGTACAGCCGCGGCCGACGGTCCATCGGGGGCCTCCATCGGGGCAGGGGGTCGATACCCGCCCACGATGCGGCCTGCCGCAGCGTCAGGTTCAAGTCCTTTTCGGGAGGGGCCGGTTCGGACGTCGGCCTGGCTCGGGCGTCCGAACCGGTCGTACGTCCGTCTCAGGCGTACGTCCGTCTGACTCGTACGTCCGTCTCAGGCTTTCGTCTCAGGCGTTCGACTGGGACGGACGTCCGTATCGGTCGTACGTCCGTCTTGAGCGGACGTACGACCCGGACGGGGCGTCCGTCCGGGTCAGACGTCCACCCGCCGCCAGCCCGAACCGTCGGCCGGCACCGGCACCGGCACCGGCACCGGCACCGGCGCGAAGTCGTAGCGCAGCAGTTCCGGGCCGAGTGCCAGCAGCGAGATCGAGGAGGAGCCCCAGATCCGTCCGTCGCCGAAGTCCCGGCGCTGGATCAGCGCGGCGTCGTCGTCCAGGGCCAGTCCGTCGCCGGTGACGATCGGCAGCCAGCTGCCCCAGGCCGCTTCGGCCGGCCCGCCGGCGGTCGGTTCGGGCCGGGGCTCGGCCAGCAGGCGGGCCCGGAAGTGGTCGGCGCGGGCGGCCATCAGGGAGCGGATCCGCTCGGAGGCGGTACGGTTGGCGGCCGTCCCCTCCAAGCCGTCGTTGACCACCACGCTGAGCCCGGTGGGCAGTTGGTGCTCGGTCGGCCGTCCGTCGCCGCCCCAGCTGGTGACCTCGGCGCCGTCCGGGTGGACCTGGACGAGGTGGAAGGGGTCGTACGGGGCGAGGTCGAGGTGTCCGATCCCGCCCTCGCGCACGGCGGTGAGCGGCAGTTCGCCGCGGCTGAGCCGGCTGGCGGCGGGGGCGAGCGGGCCGAAGCCGTTGAGCAGGCAGGCGGCGGTGCGCCGGTCGGGGTCGACGGCCAGCCAGGTCCCGCCGGCCGCGAGGTCCAGTCCGCCGACGAGTCCGGGTCGCTGCGGCCAGTGGTGGCCCGGGGGCTGCCAGGCGCGGCCGAGGTACTCGTCCCGGACGGACAGCAGCAGCACCGGTACCGCCGCGTCGGGTTCGATGCTGATGAACGCCGTGCACACGGTCCCGTCCCCCTGACCTGGTCGTCCCGAAGATCCACCAGCGATCCTCGCACGCCTGTTCGCGCACCGGAAGTGGCCCAAGGAAGCAGGTGTCGAATGCACCAGTGCCGGGGGCCAGTGGGCTTCTAGGCTGGCTCCCGTGACGACCGCAGAGCCGACGGCCGAGCCGACCGCAGCGCCGTGGCCGAGCCGACCGCCGAGCCGATGAACGCGACCCAGGACGGGACCATGACGAACGAGACCGCGCCCCACGTGCCCGCCCCCGAGCAGCGCCTCCCGATGCCGAAGCTCGCCCCCGCCTTCTACCAGGCCATGATCGCCGTGGACCGGGCCTCTCGGGAGGGCCTGGACCCGACCCTCGCCGAGCTGGTCAAGGTACACGCCTCGATGATCAACGGCTGCGCCTTCTGCATCGACATGCACGCCACCGACGCCCGCAAGAACGGCGAGCAGGACCACCGCCTGCTCTCCCTCCCCGCCTGGCGCGAGACCCCCTGGTTCACCGCCCGTGAGCGCGCCGCCCTCGCCCTCACCGAGTCGATCACCCTGCTGACCCAGGGCCACGTGCCGGACGCCGTGTACGACGAGGCCGCCGCGCAGTTCGAGCAGGCCGAGCTGGCCCAGCTGATCGCGCTGATCACCACCATCAACGCGTGGAACCGGATCGGCGTGTCCACCCGCATGAGCCCGGCCGCGAAGTGAGCGGGCCCCTGATGACCACTCAGCGGGAGAAGGCCCGGCTGCTCCGGGAGCTGCACCGCCCGGGCGAGCCGCTGGTGCTGGCCAACGTGTGGGACGCGGCGAGCGCCCGGCTGGTGGCCGGCGCCGGGGCGCGGGCGGTGGCGACGGCCAGCGCCAGCGTCTCCTGGTCGCTCGGCAGCCCGGACGGCGGCGGCGCCGACCGTGACCAGGTGCTGGCCCGCACCGCGGAGGTGGTCCGCTCGGTCGACCTGCCGGTCACCGCGGACCTGGAGAGCGGCTACGCGGACACCCCGGCCGGGGTCGGCGAGACCGTCACCGCGCTGCTCGCCACCGGCGCCGTCGGGGTGAACCTGGAGGACGCCGACCACACTCCCGAGCAGGCCGCCGAGCGGATCGCGGCGGCCCGGGCGGCGGCGGACGCGGCGGGCGTGCCGCTCTTCGTCAACGGCCGCACCGACGTCTTCCTGCACGCCCTGGGCGAGCCCGAGGGCCGGCTGGACGAGGCGGTCCGTCGGCTGCGGGCGTACGTCGAGGCGGGCGCGGACGGCGTGTTCGTCCCCGGCGTCGCCGACCCGGAGACCGTGGCCGCGCTGGTCGAGGCCGTCCCGGCCCCGCTGAACCTGCTGGCCGGCCCCGGTTCCCCGTCGGTGGCCGAACTGGCGAAGCTCGGCGTGGCCCGGATCAGCCTGGGCCCGGGCCTGGCCAGGGTGGCCTATGCGGCGGTCCGCCGTGCGGCCGAGGAGGTGTACGCGAGCGGCACGTACACCTCCCTGGACGGCGGGCTGACCTACCCGGAGCTCAACGGCCTCTTCCAGGGCTGAGGGCGCCGGGCGGGGACGGGCCCGGACGGGCCCGTCCCCGGGCGGATCGGCTGACCGGACGGGGGTCGGTCAGCCGATCTGCCCGCTGATGCCCGGGTGGCTCATCTGGTTGGTGCCGATGGCCTCCACCTCGTCGGCGGTGTGCCCGACCACCGGGAGCTTGCCCGCGGTCTGCAGGGCGATGTCGGCGGGAGAGAGGTTGAGACCGTCGGTGAGGCCGCCGGTGGCGTCCGGCGAGCTGGCGGTCTGGCTGGTGGCGGAGGCCGCCGGGACGGCGAGGGCGAGGCCCGCCATGGTGAGGGCGGCCAGGGTGGCGAGTTTCTTCATGCCCTGCCGAACGACCGGGCCGCCCTCAGGTAACCGGGGGACGCCGACCGTCACCCTCGAACGGCCCGGTGGCGCCACATCACTTCCGGGTCCGCACCCGCAGGGTCCGCACGCTGTTGCTCACGAACGAGCCGATCGGCTCCGGCCGTTCACCCTCCGCCAGGGCCAGCTCCGGGAACCGCCCGAACAGGTGCCGCAGCGCCGTCTCGGCCTCCAGCCGGGCCAGCCCCGAGCCGAGGCAGAAGTGCGGGCCGTGGCCGAGCGACAGGTGCCGGGCGGGCTGCCGGGTGAGGTCGAAGCGGTCGGCGTCCGGGTAGTGCCCGGCGTCCCGGCCGGCCGCGGCGTAGGAGGCGAGCAGCGCCTCGCCGCGCCGGATGACCACCTCGCCGACCTCGATGTCCTCGCTCGCGTAGCGCAGCGGGAACTGGCCGACCGGCGAGTCGTAGCGCAGGGTCTCCTCCACCACCGCCGACCACGGCAGGGCGCCGTCCAGCACCAGCCGCAGCTGGTCGGGGTGGGCGAGCAGGGCCCGGACGGCGTTGGTGATCAGGTTGAGCGTGGTCTCGTGCCCGGCGACCAGCATCAGCAGCAGGGTGCCGACGAGTTCGGCCTCGCTGAGCCCGTCGCCGGCCTCGCGGGCGGCGATCAGGTCGGTGGTCAGGTCGTCGCCGGGTTCGGCCCGCTTGGCGGCGACCACCGAGGCCAGCAGCGCGTTGAGGTCGCGCTGGGCGGCGAGGGCCGCGTCCGGGGTGGCGGAGCTGGAGACCATGGTGTCGGACAGGGCGTGCAGGGCGTCCTGCTGCGCCGCGGCCAGGCCCAGCAGCTCGCCGATCACCTGCATCGGCAGCGGGTAGGCGAAGTGCTCGCGCAGGTCGAACTCGCCCGCCAACTCCTCGACCCGGTCCAGCAGGGCGATGGTCCGGGACTCGATCGCGGGGGCCAGCGCGGCTATTCGGCGCGGGGTGAAGGCCTGGCTGACCAGCCCGCGCAGCCGCTTGTGGTCCTCGCCGTCGGCGGTGATCATGCCGGGCACCACGACGAAGTTGAGCAGCGGCCAGCCGTACGGCAGTCGGCCCTCCCGGAAGGTCGTCCACAGCTGGGGGTTCTTGCCGACCCGGGGGTCGGCCAGCAGCGCCTGGAGGGTGTCGTGGTGGGTTACCGCCCAGACCACCACCCCACCAGGGAGTTCCACCAGGACGGCCGGTCCGGCGGCCCGGAGGCGGGCGTTCTCTCCGTGCTGGTCGCGTCCGAAGGGGTCGAGCCGGACGGGCTCGGGGCGGGAGCCGCGGGAGTCGTCGGCGGTGTCCATGCGGGCCTCTCGGGGGCTGGCGGGCGGGGCGGGGTGAAGGCGCTGTACAGCACTGGCAGG
Source organism: Kitasatospora sp. NPDC127060 (assembly GCF_042724935.1). Classification (NCBI taxonomy): domain Bacteria; kingdom Bacillati; phylum Actinomycetota; class Actinomycetes; order Kitasatosporales; family Streptomycetaceae; genus Kitasatospora; species Kitasatospora sp. NPDC127060. The sequence continues at coordinate 27,127 of NZ_JBHXEG010000044.1, read as the reverse complement.
GCGACCAGGGCCCGCGACCAGGGGGACGGCCGCCAGGTCAACTCGCCGGGTGGTACGGCCAGTTGGAGGTCCGGCAGTCGGTGCAGCAGGGTCTCGATCGCGGTCTCGACGATGATCCGGGCCGGGTGCTGGGCCGGGCAGACGTGCCTGCCCGCGCCCCAGGCGAGGTGGGCCCGGTTGCCGCCGAGCGAGCCCTGGGTGGCGGAGGCGGCGCCCTGGGCGGCCGGGTCGGCGTTGGCCGCGGCCAGGCCGAGCACCAGCATGTCGCCGGCGCTGACGTACTGGCCGCCGAACACGGTGTCGCCGGTGGCCCAGCGGCCGGGGAAGTTCTGGGTCGGCGGGTCACGCCAGAGCACCTCCTCCAGCGCGTCGGAGACGGTGAGCCGCCCGCCGGTCAGGGTGGCCCGGAAGCGCCGGTCGGTGAGCAGCAGTCGCAGGGTGTTGCCGATCCAGTTGATGCAGGTCTCGTTGCCCGCGACCATCATCACGACCAGGTGGTGCACCGCCTCCTCGTCGGTCAGCGCGGCCGGGTGGGCGAGCAGCCAGGAGGTGAGGTCGGCGCCGGGCGCGGTGCGCCGGTGCCGGACGAGTTCGGCCAGGGTGCTCTGGAACTCCCCGGCGGCGCGCACCGATTCGGGCCCGCTGTCGACGAAGTGGCTGATCAGTTCGATCATCCGCGGCCCGCTGCCGGTGGGCAGGCCGACCAGTTGGGTGGAGACCAGCAGCGGCAGTGCCCGGGCGTACTGGCCGATCAGGTCGGCGGTGCCGTCCGGGCCCCAGCTGTCGATCAGACCGTCGGCGGCGGCCTCGGTGGTCTCGCGCAGCTGCCGGTGGTCGATCTGGGACAGGGTGTCCGAGACGGCGGCGCGCAGCCGCTGGTGCTCGGCGCCGTCCAGGTTGAGCAGGGTGGGCCGCCAGGCGGTCATCGGCTGCAGCCGGGAGTCGGGGGCGAGCCGCCCCTCGGAGGGGACCCTCCAGTGCCGCGAGTCCTTGGAGAACAGGGCCTCGTTGCGGGTGAGTTCGAGCAGTTCTGCGTAGCCGAGGACGAGCCAGGCCTCCACCCCGGGTTCCAGCTCGATCGGCGCGACCGGCCCGTAGCGCTCGCGCAGCCGGGCGTACAGGCCGTGCGGGTCGTCGGCGACGGCCTGCCCGTAGAGCGGGGTGAGCGGGACGCCGACGGGCAGTCCGCTGCCGTGCGGGGGACCGTGCGAGGGGCCGTACGGCGGTCCGGTCGGGGGTCCGTACGAGGGGCCGGTCGGGGCGCCGTGCGCGACCGGGCAGCCGGACCCCCGGGGCGGTTCGGGCGCGGTCACGGCTGGAGCTCCAGGAGCGAGCTGCGGTGCAGGTGGTCGACGAAGTCGATCAGCAGGTCGTAGGACTGCCGCCGGTCCCGGGCGTCGCAGTGGAGGATCGGCACGTCCGGCAGCAGGTCCAGCGCCGAGCGCAGCTCCTCCTCCGGGTAACTCGGCGTGTCCGGGAAGGTGTTGACGGCGACCGCGAACGGGATGCGCTGCTCCTCCAGGCGGCCGAGCACGTCGAAGCTCTCGTCCGGCCGGCGCAGGTCGACCATCGCGATGGCGCCGAGCGCGCCGCGCGACAGGTCGTCCCAGAGCGGCCAGAACCGCTGCTGCCCGGGCGTGCCGAACAGGTAGAGCGCCAGCCGGGAGTTGAGCGTGATCCGGCCGAAGTCCAGGGCGACCGTGGTGGTGGTCTTGCCGCTGTGCCCGGTGAGGTCGTCCACGCCGCTGCTGGCGGCGGTCATGGTCTCCTCGGTGCGCAGCGGGGTGATCTCACTGAGCGAGCCGACCAGGGTGGTCTTGCCGACCCCGAACGGGCCGGTGACCAGGATCTTGACCGCGCCCTGCACCGAGGACGGCAGGTACTGCGGTCCGGTCGGCCGGGCGGCGGGGGCTTCAGCGGAGTTGGCGGAGGCCAACGAGCACCTCTTCCAGAAGGGTTGTGGGCAGGCGTTCGGCCTGCGGGACGGGCGGGAGCACCTGCACGGCGCCGAGGTCCCAGAGGTCGCCGACCAGCACCTTGACGACGCCGAGCGGCAGCCCCAGGTGGGCCGCCACCTCGGCGACGGACAGCAGGCTGTGGCAGAGCCCGAGGATGCGCCGGTGCTCCCGGTTGAGCAGGACGTGCTCGGGCAGTGCCGGGGGTTCGGCCTGCCCTAATGGTCCGGGCAGGGCGCTGACCAGGCTCTCGACGGCGAGGTCGGTGCGGGTGGGGCGGCTGCGCCCGCCGGTGATGACGTAGGGCCGGACCGGCCCGTTCACCGGTGGCCCCCCGCCGCGTGGTCGACGCGCGGCGGGCTGGTGAGGTGGGTGCCGATCCGCTCGACCAGGACCTGCATCTGGTAGGCGACCAGTCCCGCGTCGACCGCCTCGTTGGTCACCACGGCCAGGTGGGCGCCGGCCCCGGCGGCGACGATGAACAGGTAGCCGCCGCCGTACTCGATGATGATCTGGCGGGTGGCGCTGCCGGGGCCGCCGAAGCCGGCCGCGACGCCGCGGGCCAGCGACTGCAGACCGGAGCAGGCGGCGGCGAGCCGTTCGGCGTCCTCCCGGGCGATGTCGGAGCTGCGGCCGATCTCCAGGCCGTCGTTGGAGACGACGACGGCGTGCTGGACGTGGGGGACGGCGATGATGTCGGCGAGCAGCCAGCCGAGATCGGGGGTGGTGGTCATGGAACTCTCCGGAGCGCTGGGGAAGTCGGGGAGACGGGGAGCGGGTAGGTCAGTGGGGGCCGGGCGGGTGCTGGCCGCGGGCGGCGGAGCGGCCGCTGGCGGTCCCGGCCTGGAACATCGCCATGAACGCCTGGGCGTCCCGGGCCGAGCGGTACGGCGGCTCGGGCGGCGGGGGAGCGGCGTGCTGGGCGGGGCGGGTCGCGCGGTCGCGCCGGTGGCTCCGGCGGGGCAGCGGCGGCGGGGTGTCGGCGGCGGGGGGCCCGGGCGGGGTGTCCACCAGGGGGTGGCCGGCGGCGGGCCGGTCGAAGCCGGCGGCCGGTCGCGGGCCGGGGCTGAACGCCCGGTCGTCCGGCCCGAGTCCGGGGACGGTGGGCGGCAGCGGCTCGGTGAGCAGGGCGTTCGGCAGCAGCACCACGACCCGCACCCCGCCGTACGGCGAGGGCGCCGAGCTGAGGGTGACCCGGAAGCCGTAGCTCTCGGCGAGCCGGCCGACCGCGGCCAGGCCCAGCTGCGGCAGCTCGCCGAGCCGGGAGACCTCCAGGCTGCTGCCCCCGGCGAGCGCGTCGGCGGCCTTGGCGACGGCCTGTTCCGGCATGCCGACCCCACCGTCGTCGATCTCGATGACGGCGCCGTTGTGCACCGGCATCAGGGTGACGAACACCTGGGTGCTGGGCGGGGAGTAGCGGGTGGCGTTGTCCAGCAGCTCGGCGATGGCGTGGATCAGGGCCTCGGCGGCGGCGCCGACCACCGCCGTCTCGATCCGGCTGCGCACGACCACCCGCTGGAACGGCAGGATGCGCGACTGGGCGCCGCGCACCACGTCCTCCAGCGAGACCGGTTCCGGCCAGTGCCGGCCGGCCCGGGCGCCGCACAGCACGGCCAGGGTCTGGGCCAGCCGGGCCTGTTGGGCGGCGGCATGGTCGGCCTTGAGTAGGCCCTCCAGCAGCGCCGGGTCGTCGTGGGTGCGTTCCATCTCGTCGAGCAGGGCCTGCTGGTCGTGGGCCATGACGAGGATCCGGCGGGCGACGCTGAGGAACGCCCGCTGGGTGGAGGCGGTGTGCTCCTGCTCCTGCTGGACGGCGGCCAGGTCGGCGCCCCGGCGGGAGAGTTCGGTGGTCAGCTGCTCCTGGAGCCGGGCGAGTTCGCCGTCCAGCCGGTCGGCCCGGCCGCGCTGGGTGACGGACACGGCGCGGTACCGCGCGGCGGCCACGAGGGCGAGGACGGCGAGCACGCCGGTAGCCGTTGCGCACCACTGAGTCATCGTCACGCGGCGAATTCTAGGGCGATGATCCTACGAAGGTGTGAACGGATCCCGCCAAGTGACCGGATCTCGTCAATATCGAGTCAATACGCCGTCATTCCCCCGTCGTTCGGACGCGATCGCGGGTTGCTGACGAGGTGTCCGGTCGTTCGTCCAGGGGTTTCCGGCCCCCTTCGGTGTGACGGGTGGTGGCCGGTTCGCATCCCGGGATGTGGGGGACTTGTGTGCACCGCGTTGTTGAACGTGCGACATTCGGTGCAGGTGAACCATTCCGCGGGTGCTACGGAACGGACGCCACCCGGTGCAGGAGCAGCAGCGCCACGTCGTCCGGCCGGTGCCTGCGCTCCGTCACGTTCAGGGTGAGCAGATCGGCCAGCCGCTCCAGCGCCGCCGCCGGCCCGATCCGCCCCGGACCGGCCTGCCGGGCCCACAGCTCCAGCCCGCCGAGCATCCGCTGCACCGACTCGTCGTAGTCCTCCTCGCGGTCCTCCACCAGCCCGTCGGTGTACGCCAGCAGCGTCTCGCCGCCCGCCAGCCGGTCGACCACCAGCGGGTAGGGCTGCTCCGGGGCCACCCCCAGCGGTGGGCCGCCCGGCAGCTCCAGCTCCACGGCGGCGGCGTCGGCGGTGATCCGCACCGGCGCCGGGTGCCCGGCCCGGGCCGCGGTCAGCCGGCCGTCGGCCGGGTCCAGGGTCAGGTAGAGGCAGGTCGCGAACAGCTCGGTGTCCAGCTCGGCCAGCAGCCGGCTGGTCCGGGCCAGGGTGGCGGCCGGGTCGTGCCCGTCCGTGGCGTACGCCCGCAGGCCGCTGCGCAGCTGGCCCATCACGGCGGTCGCCTCGGCGTTGTGGCCCTGCACGTCGCCGATCACCAGCCCGATCCGGCCGTCCGGCAGCTTCAGCAGGTCGTACCAGTCACCGCCGATCTGCATGCCCTCGGTGCTCGGCAGGTAGCGGGCGGCGCTGGCGATCCCGGGCAGCCGGGGCAGGGTGCGCGGCAGCATCGCGCGCTGCAGCTCGCCGGCCCGGTGGTGGTGGATGTCGTACAGCCGGGCCCGCTCCAGGGACTGCGCCAGGATGCCGGCGAAGGCCGAGTACAGGGTGCGGTCCTCGCGGCTGAAGGCGCGCTCGGCGGCGAAGGTGATCAGGCAGGAGCCGACCTGTCGGCCGGAGGCCACCAGCGGCAGCACGGCCCAGGCGGCCGGGGCGTCCGGGCTGCGCGGCGTGCTGCCAGGCTGGCTGAACAGCGGGGCGGAGCGGGCCAGCGAGTGCTGCATCACCGGCTCGGAGAGGTCCGCCAGCCGGGTCAGCTCGGCCCGGCGCGGACCGCCGTACACGGTGTGCGAGACCGGCAGCAGCCGGCCCTCGTCCACCAGGTCGAGCACGATGCCGGCGGCGCCGAAGGCCGGGCGGGCGACGTCGGTGACGGCGGTGGTGACGTCCCGTACGGTCACCGCGCGGGACAGCGCCCGGGTGAGCGACAGCAGCAGCGCCGTCCGGGCCCCGGCCTGGTCGTTCGGCGGCCCGGTGTCCCGGGCCGGGCGGTGGTCCACGTCGGCCAGCAGCCCGGCCATCCGCACCGGGCGGCCGTGCACGTCCAGCATCACCTCGCCGGACTCCTCGACCCGCGCGACCTTCCCGCCCGCGCGCAGCACCCGGTAGCCGATCCGGTAGCGCCCGCCGCTCGCCAGCGCCTCCGCCAGCGCGGCCTGCACGTCCGGCAGGTCCTCCGGGTGGACGATCCGCTCCAGCGGCGGGGCCGTCCCCTCCGGGTCGACGGGCCGGCCGGTGAGCGCGAAGGCGGCGGCGTCCCAGTGGCTCTCCCCGGTGACCAGGTCCCGCTCGAAGGCGCCGTGCCCGGCGGCCCGTACCGCGAGCGACAGCAGCGGATGGGTCGGCGCGGGGCCCGGACCGGCCGGCCGCGGGGGCGGGGCGGCGGTGTGCTCCAGCACGTGGTCCAGCAGGTGGTGCAGCCGGTGGGCGCAGGCCCCGGCGATCGTCTCCAGCACGTCCAGGTCGCGCCCCGGGACGGTGCCCCGGTGCGCCAGCGCGAGGGCCAGCACACCGATCGCCTGCTCGTCCACCACCAGCGGCAGGCTCACCACGGCGACCATCCCGGTGCCCAGGCCGGCGTTCCGGTTCGGGTAGTCGACGCTGGTGTGCTCCGGGCTGATCAGGTACGGGCGGCGCAGCTTCAACGCCATCGCGGCGGGCAGTTCACCGGCCGGGTCGACCAGGCCGTAGCGCTCGAGCGCCCAGTCCGGCAGCCCGTGCGAGGCGGTCAGCCGGAGCGATCCGGCGGAGTCCAGCAGGTAGAGCGCGGAGCCCTCACCGGTGATCCAGCCCGGGCCCTCGGCGAGCACGGTGCCGAGCAGTTCGGCGGCACTGGTGCAGCCGAGCAGCAGGCGCACACAGCGCATCGGACTACGGGCGGGAGTGGGCACTGAATCTTCATACCCCATTTCGGCCCCGTCCGGCTCAGGGCGGGCCTCTCGCCCCAGCCGCCGCACCAGCACCGGGGGCCGGTCGTCCGCGCCGTCCTGCGCCACCCGCCCGCTGCACGGGAAGTCCGCCGCGGGGGAGGTCAGCTGCAGGGCAGGTCGGCTGCAGGGCAGGTCGGCTGCACCGGAAGTCGGCGGGCCCGACTTCCCGTGCACGCCCGAACCCGCCGCCCAGCGCGCGGCGCTCCCGCCGGCGGCGCGGAGGAAGCCGGCCGGGCCGGCTCGGTCACCGGGACTGGGGCCAGGTGCGGAGGCCGGTGGTGAGGGTGGTGACGAGGCGGTCGTGGGTGGTGGTGAGGTCTTCGGAGAGTTGGAAGGCACCGCCGATGGAGAGGGCGGCGAAGCCGTGGGCGAGGGAGCGGACGGTGCGGGCGGCGTGGATCACCTCGGAGTCGTCGAGGCCGTACCCGCGGAGGACGGCGACGATGACGCCGACGAGCCGGGTGGCCGCGCGGGTGAGGTCGCCGTCGGGCTGGGGGGCCTGGGGAAGGGCGGCGTAGCGGTGGGGGTGTTCGGTGGCGTAGGCCTGGTAGGCGCGCAGGACGGCGGTGACCGCGTCGTCCCCGCTGCGGCCGACGGCGGCTTCCGCGAGCCGGTCGGCGAGTTCCTCGGTGACCCGGACGGCGACGAGCCGCCGCAGTTCGGCGAGGCCGCCGCTGACGTGCTTGTACAGCGAGGGGGTGGCGACTCCGGCGCGGGTGGCGACGGAGGCGAGGGTGAGGGCTTCGGCGCCCTGGTCGTCGATGAGGGCGAGGGCGTGGTCGACGACCTGGTCGGGGGTCAGTCCTACGCGGGGCATGGCTTCGGGTTCTCCGTGCGGCGGTGGGGGCGGGGCAGGCGGGGGGTCAGGCGAGTTCGGCCAGGAAGGGCAGCAGGGCGTCGGCGACGGCCCGGGGGTTGTCGGCCATCGGGTAGTGCCCGGAGCCCTCGATCATGACCTTCCGCGCGCCGAGCTTCTCGGCCTGGAGTTCGGCGACGGCTTCCGGCTTCGGGAAGTCGGGGTCCTTGCTGCCCATCAGGACGAGGGCGGGGCAGCGGACGGCCGCGGTCCAGCCGATCGGCGCGGAGTCGCCGCCGACGTGGCCACGGGTGGCGGTCTTGCGGCCGGGGGTGCGCAGGGCGGCGACCAGTCCGTCCACGTAGCCGTCGAGGTCGGCGGGGCGGGGGCCGGGGAAGGCCATCTTGCGCAGGTAGAAGCCCCAGACCCCGGGCCACTGGACCATGGCGGCGCCCATCGCGACCATGACGCCCCGCATGAGGGCGTTGGTCCGGTGTTCGACGAAGGCGTCGATCAGGGCGATCCCGGCGACCCGCTGGGGGGCGTCCCCGGCAGCCTTGACGACGGTCGCGCCGGTGTAGGACTGGCCGACCAGGACGGCTCGTTCGATGCCGAGGTGGTCGAGCAGGGCGAGGACGTCGGTGGCGACGGCGGCCGGGCCGTAGTCGTCCCAGACGATGGAGGACTCGCCGAAGCCGCGCAGGTCCATGGTGATGACCCGGTGGCCGGCGGCGGCGAGCAGCGGGTGCAGGTGCCGGTAGGCGCGGCGGGAGTCGAGCATCCCGGGGAGCAGGACGACGGGGGTGCCGTCGCCCTGCCGGGTGTCGTCGTACGCGAGGCGGCCGCCGGGGACGTCGAGGTACTGGGTGCTCGGGGTGGTGGTGCCGGTCATGGTGGGCCTCCGCTGGCTCGCTCGGTGCTGGCGATTGCTTCCGATAGCCATAAAGCTAAGGCTAATAGCCTTAGCCGTCAAGGGCCCTTCCCGGATCCGCTCCGCTCAGACCCCCTCGACCCTGAACGGGTCGTGCTCGCTGAGCAGCTTCTCCAGGCGGGCCTGGTCGACCCGGGCGACGGTGTCCGAGGACTCCTGCCGGTCCCGGATCACCTTGGCGAGCGTGAAGGTCGAGGTGACGGTGTAGAGGAGGCCGATCCCGAGGAAGGCCCGGGTCCAGCCGCCGACGGGCAGGTAGGCGATCCCGGCGGCGAGGGCGGTGCCGGAGACGGCGAAGGAGAGGACGGCCTGGACGTAGTACGCGGCCGTGGTCCGTGACTGCATCGGTGCGTTCATGGCGCCAGGATGCGGCGGGGCGGACCGCTTGCACATGAGTAGGAGTACTCAGATGGGCCTGGCGAACGAAGGGCCGTTCGTTGACGACCGATCACCTGTTCCCCAGCCGTCCCGGACGGATGGCTTGGAATCAGGGCGTCCTAGGATTAACGTTTGATAACGCAGCGCGGTCGTCAACGCCGTACCCAGACGGCACCGTGCGCCGTCGCCTAATCCCACCGGCCGGCCTCCGGGCAGGTCAGGGAGCCGGGGAACCACGTTCCTTGGGGTGAATCGGCGGGGCCCCGGCCCGGCCGTAGGAGACCTTCCTGCTCCGAACCCGTCAGCTAACCCGGTAGGCGCGAAGGAAGGAAAGGAGCGCGCCTCCGTGGCGTCGACGCACACCCCGGCACACCCGGCCGGCCCCGCAGCCGGTACCCAGCTCCTCGACCACCCCGGCCCGGACGGCCCGGAGGCATTCGCCCCGGAGGCCGAGGCCAACCGCCACCGGATGCCGCGTCAGACCCGCGGAGCCTCCCCGCTGCTCGGCGTCACCGCCGTCGCCGCCACCCTGGGCGCCACCGGCTTCGCCTCCGCGACCCCGGCCGCCGCGCCCGCCGTCGAGGCCCCGGACGAGTCGCCGGTCGCCCTGGCCGCCGACCCCGGCCTCGCGCTCGCCGCCCGCATCCAGCAGCAGGCCGACAGCCAGCGCACCGCCGCCGAGGAGGGCGCCCGGCTGCAGGCCGCCCAGGAGGCCGAGGCCAAGGCCGCCGCCAAGGAGGCGGAGGCCAAGCGCGCCGCCGACGAGGCCGAGCGGGCCAAGGCCGCCGCCCTCACCCTGCCGGTGAAGGACTACAACCTCTCCGCCCACTACGGCCAGAGCGCCCGCTACTGGGCCCACCTGCACACCGGCCTGGACTTCGCCGCCGACACCGGCACCGCGGTCTTCGCGGTCGGCCAGGGCACCATCACCTCGGCCGGCTGGTCCGGTTCGTACGGCTACCGGATCGTCGAGACCCTGCCCGACGGCACCGAGATCTGGTACTGCCACCTCTCCTCGATCATCAAGGGCTCCGGCAAGGTGACCTCCGGCCAGCAGATCGGCAAGGTCGGCGCGACCGGCAACGTCACCGGCCCGCACCTGCACCTGGAGGTCCGCCCCGACGGCGGCGCCCCGGTCGACCCGGAGACCTGGCTCCAGCAGCGCGGCCTCACCCCGTAGCCACCGCCGAAGGCTCCGGACGCACCCGCGTCCGGAGCCTTCGCGGCAGCTCACTCCGGCGGCAGCTGCGCCAGGTACGCGTCGATCTCGGCCGGTCCCGGCTCCGGCGCGAGTTCGGGGAACTCCTCCACCAGCAGCCGCGGCAGCCCGGGCACCGTCCAGTCGCCGAGCAGGTCGAGCGCCACCTCGGCCGCGGCCGCCTCGAAGTCCTCGAAGTCTCCGGCCAGTTCGTCCGGCATCGGCCGCCCCAGCGCGTTCAGCTCGGCCAGGTTTCGGTAGCTGCGCCGCATCAGGCCCTGCTCCAGCAGCCGCCGGGCGCCGTCGGTGGCCATGCCGACCGACAGCACCCGGCCCGGCCCCCAGCCCTGCTCGTCCGGTTCGTCCAGCCAGCCGGTCGGCGTCAGTGCCTCGTACCCGGCGAGCCGCTCCTCCTCGCCCAGCCCGGCGAAGCCGGCCAGCCAGCCCCGGACGGCCGCCGGGTCCGCGACGTCCACCCCGTGGGCGTGCAGCAGCACCGCGTACAGCCGGGGCCAGGTCACCAGGTCGGCGCGGCGCAGCAGCCCGACGGCGACCTCGCCCTGCCACTCGGCCTCGGCGTGCAGCCGCTCCTGGCGCTTGGCGTTGAGCCGCTTCGCCGCCCGCTGGTGGTCGACCAGCAGCCGGACGGCTTCGCCGTAGGCGAACGGGTCCTGTTCCGGGTCGGGTTGGACGTAGAGGTGGAGCCGTTCGTACAGCAGGTGCTCCACCGCGTCGGAGGTCAGTTCGGGCCAGCCGTCGTGCATCCTGCCCTCGCCCAGCTCCAGCAGCGCCAGCACCGTGCGCAGCGGCGTCTCGGCCACCGGCGCCCGGTCCTGCCCGGCCGCCCAGGCGAGCAGGTCGGCGGCCCTGGTGCGCGGGGCGAGTCGCAGGTCTTCGTCGTTCATGTTCCGAACGGTAGCCGCCGGACGGGGATAGGGTCGGCAGCCATGGTCCCCGTACGCCTCACCGGCCCCCGGCTCGCCGTCCGCGAGTACCACCACACCCCGGAGGAGGTGGACGCGCTGCACGCGCTGTTCGGCGACCCGGAGGTGACCCGCTACCTCCCCTTCGAGCCGCGTGACCGGGAGACCTGCGCCGACCAGATCGAGCTCTACCTGGAGGAGGCGCTGGCGGAGGAGCGGGACACCTACCGGCTCGCCGTCGTCCGGCGCGAGGACGCCGAGGACCCGGCCGACGCGGTGCCGGTCGCACACGCCAGCCTCACCCTCGGCAGGTCCAGCTCCGCCTACCTCGGCTACGTGCTGAGCCGCCCGGTGTGGGGCCTCGGCTACGCGGGCGAGATCGCCGGACTGCTCTGCGAGCTCTCCTTCGGCCCGCTCGGCCTGCACCGGCTGGCCGCCCGGGTCGACGTGGACAACACCGCCTCCGCCAGGGTGCTCGCCCGGCTCGGCTTCCGGTTGGAGGGGCGGGTCCGGCACGACCTGTTCAAGGGCGGGGTCTGGTGCGACTCGTACCAGTACTCGCTGCTCGCCGACGAGTGGCCCGGCCGGCAGTAGCGGGGGCGGCGGCAGGGGGCCGGTAGTGGGGGTCTGGGGGCCGGAAGTGGCGGCCTGGGGGTGGGGCCGGGGCAGGGGCCGGGGGGTTAACCCCACCCCCGATCCGCCGGTGCTCCGGATGTTTGCCGGGCCGCGCCCCGGCCAGACTTGAACACGTCAGCAGGTACGAACGCGAGCACGAACGAGGGGCCGGGGGCCGGGGATGAGCAGTAGCCGAAGCACGCTGGGTCAGGAGTGGGACGCCCCTGGCGGTTACGGCGACGGCGGTGCGCGCCCGGCCGGGGCCCGTCGCACCGAGCAGCCGCCGGGCTTCTGGCGGGCGCCGTTCTCCGGCCACTACTACCGGGAGGTCGGCTACGCACTCACCGGTCTGCCGGTGGCGATCGTCGGCTTCACCGTCGCGATCGCCCTGTTCTCGGTCGGGATCGGCACCTTCGTCACCGTCCTCGGCCTGCCGGTGCTGGCGGGCCTGACCAGCGCCTCCCGGGGCCTGGGTCGGGCGGAGCGGGCCCGGGTGCGCGGGATGCTCGCCCTGGACGTGCCCGGCCCGGCGCCGGTGCGCCAGGTGCGCCCGGGCAACTGGGGCGCGATCACCGCGCGGCTGGCCGACGGCCCGGGCTGGAAGGCCGTGCTGTACCAGCTGGTGATGTTCCCCTGGGCGGTGTTCAGCTTCTGCATGACGCTGACGTTCCTGGTGCTCGGCTGGGCGATGGCGCTCTACCCGCTCTACCACTGGGTCTTCCCGCGCTACACCTCCTGGCGCGGCTACCAGCTGTTCGACTTCACCGACAGCCACCACGTCCGGCACGCCTACTACGTCGAGGGCACCGGGCAGATCGCCGCCTTCTCGGCGATCGGGGTGCTGCTGATCTTCCTCACCGCGCGGATGGTCCACGGCCTGACCGGCGTCAACCGGGCCGCCGCCCAGGGCCTGCTCGGCCGCTGAGCCCCGGCGCCCGTCCTCGCCACTCCGCTCCGCCCCCGCCTCGCGTTCCGCCCAGCCCAGCCCAGCCCAGCCCAGCCCCGCCCAGCCCAGCCCAGCCCCGCCCAGCCCAGCCCAGCCCCGCCCCGTCCCCGTCCGTGTTCCGGATGCGGGCGGGGCGGGCCCGTGTTCGGATGACCGGGTGATCACCGCCCCCGATCCGGACCGGGCCCGCGCCCCGGACCAGGCCGTCCTGGTCACCTCCCGCCCGCTGGACGAGTACTGCGCCCTGTTCGGCCTCACCCGCGCCCGGCTCGCCGCCCTGCCGGGCCCGCTGCTGGACTGCCCGGGCGGCGCGTCCGGCCTGACCGCCGAGGCGCGCGAGCTGGGCTGCCGGGTGATCGCCGTCGACCCGGCGTACGCGCTGCCGCTGCCCGAGATCCAGGCCCGGGCACTGGCCGCCCGGGCCTCGATGGCCCTCGCGATGGCCGCGCGGCCCCACCTCTACCCCTCGTCCCGCCCGCACCGGCCGCCCCGCCCCGAGCGCTACCTGCGCAGCTGGGACCGCGCCCGCCTGCTGTTCGCCGCCGACTCGGCCGCCCACCCGCAGAGCTATCTGGCCGCGGTGCTGCCCCGGCTGCCCTTCGCGGACGGCGCCTTCGCCCTCACCCTGAGCGGCTACCTGATCTTCGCCTACCCCGAACTGTTCGGGCCGGAGCACCAGTTGGCCGCTCTCGCCGAGCTGGTCCGGGTGACGGCCCCGGGAGGCGAGGTGCGGGTCCAGCCGCTGAACGACGGCCACGGCCGCCGCTGCGGGCACCTGGACCGGGTGCGGTACGCGCTCGGCGAGCGCCGGATAGCCAGCGAGGTCCGCCGGGTGCCGCTCGGGGACGGCCGCGCCGGGAGGGTCATGGTCCTGCGGGCCGTCGACCGACGCCTCCGCCGGTCGTCCCCGACGACCGTCCTGTAATGGTCACTACCCGACTTTGCCCCTATACTCACCCGCATGAGCGAGACCACGATCCGGCCCGCCCGGCCGGCCGACGCCGACCGGCTCACCGCACTGATCCAGGCCTCCACCGCCTACCGCGGCGCCTACTTCGCGATGATCGACGGCTACGTCGTGAGGCCCGACTACATCGAGCGCCACGAGGTGCGGATGGCCGTGGACGGCACCGACGGCCGACTGCTCGGCTTCTACGCGCTGATCCACGAACCGGCCGAACTGGACCTGATGTTCGTCGCCGACGAGGCCCAGGGGCGGGGCATCGGGCGGGCGTTGATCGCGGACATGCTGGCCCGGGCCCGGGCGGCCGGGATCGCCGCGGTCAAGGTCGTCTCGCACCCACCCGCCGAGGGCTTCTACCGCCAGGTGGGCGCCGAGCGCACCGGCACCCGCCCGCCGCGGCCCAAGACCCCTTGGGAACAGCCAGAACTGCGCTTCACCGTCTAGGAGTTCGCTTGCGGGCCGCCGCCCTGTGCGGGATCCGGCGCGGCCGCCGGCTGCGTCGGGACGGGCCCGGGGCCCGGCGCCGCCGCCGACTGGGCCGGGACGAAGGCCGCCGCCTGCAGCCGGGACAGTATCTTCTCCGCCAGCCAACTGCGGTCCGACCCGTACGGGATGCCCCGCGGGTCGACCAACTGCGCCGCCACCGCGTCCCGCAGCCGCTGCGCCTCGGTGCCGGGCAGCCGGGAGAGCAGGCCCCGGGCGGCCAGCAGCGCGTGGTACTGCTCGAAACCCGAGCGCGGGTGCTCGATCGCGTCCAGCACGCTCGGCAGGTCCGCCAGCGAAGGGTCGCCCTGCATCAGCGCCAGTGCCTGGATCCGGCGGCCCTCGGAGCCGTCCGCGTAGAGGTCCCGCACCTGGTCGGCGGTGAGCGCCGAGCGCTTCGCGGTCGAGCGGACCTCCGCCACCACGCCCTCCGGCCCGGTGGGGGAGCCCGAGGCGGGCGGCAACTGCGCGGCCAGCGCGGCGGGTTGGTCGGCGCTGCCGCCGAGCAGCCCGAGCTGCTGCATCGCGCGCACCCGGAGGTCGTCCGCGCCCACCTTGTCGCCCCGCCGGTCGCGGTCCTGCCCGGCCAGGAAGAGGTCCAGTGCCTCGTCGGTCTCGGTCAGCACCCGCGGCAGCGCCAGCCGGGTGACCAGCCAGCCGGCCAGGAAGCCGAGGACCAGGAAGTACAGCACCAGCGCGGCCGCGAACGGCGCCGCGGCGTCCGCGCCGCCCAGCACGGGCGCCAGCGCCGTGCCGAGCTGGTGCAGCCGCTCGCCGAGCGAGCCGAGCTGGGTGAGCCCGACGCCCAGCAGCACCTTGGTCAGCCAGTCGGAGACCTGCTCCAGATTGGTGTTCGGCGCGTACGAGCCCTGCGGCTCGCCGGAGCCGCTCTTCACCCGGGGCACCCCGAACAGGAAGCCCAGCGCACCGCCGAGCACCGTCGAGGCCCCGGCGACCACCAGGCCGCCGCCGAGCGCCTGCCAGGCGTGCTCCCGGCCGAGCGAGAACATCAGCAGTCCGAGCAGTCCGGTGCCGGTCAGCACCCCGGCCGCCGTCCACTGCGCCGTCCGCAGTGCCGACGCACCGGCCCGTCGCCGCGACTTGGTCATCGCCCACCCCCTGTGTCCGCGCCGCTCGGCCGCGCCCCGTCGTTCCCGTGGTGGGGCCGCGCCGACTCTAGCGCCGTGGCCCCACCACGGGAACGACCCGGGGGCGCCGTCGCTACGACGGGGGTGGCCCCGCTGAGGAGGCCGGCCCCGGAAAACGCAGACGGCCCGCGGGCTGCTCCGCGACGCCGGCCCGTGCACTGGCCTGGCGTCGCGGCACCGGGGATGTTCCGGTGAGCCCGCGGACCGGGTGACTGCTGTGGATTTCGCCTGCCGGAGGCCAGGGGCCTCACCCTGCGCAGGCAGGGGCGGCTCTAGCGAGCAGCCACCTCACGCATCCTGATGGAACTCAATTCAGGATCACCTCCCTTCAGTGTGCCGCCACTGTAGGCAGGCCTCTGCGGAGAGGGCAACGGATTATTCGCGGACGCCGCTCAGGCGCTCTTCACCTTGTCCTGGAACTTGGTGTAGTCGATCACGTTGTCGGCCGACGGGGCCTGGATGGTGACCGGCTTGTCGAAGTCGCTGAAGTCGATCCGGCCCTTGTCGGAGCCGGTGGTCTTCTCCAGCCGCACCGGGTAGAACTTGCCCTCGGTGGCGATGTGGAGGAGCGACTCCTCGCCCTTGTCGTCCTTCTCCTTGAGGCTGAAGGTCTTCAGCCCGTTGACGGTGCCGGCGCTGCCCTTGGTGGGGGTGCTGGAGCCGTCGTCGAGCATCTGCTTGCTCGCGTCGGAGAGCTTGCAGAAGTCGGTCAGGTCCTTCATCTTCGGGTCGTTCTGGAAGCCGGTCAGGTAGCGGCCCTTGAACAGCTCGGCGACGGCGTCGCCCTTCGGCCCGCCGAAGGTCTTCCAGAACTGGGTGTCCGGCTTGAGGAAGTACTGCTTGCCGTCGCTGATAATCTCGAAGGAGCCCATCCCGGGCATCGCCATGCTGCCCTGGCACTGGCCCGTGGAGTCCATCACCATGTCGATGGTCATCTCGCCGTCGTCGCTGGCCATCTTGCCGGCGATCTTGAGCGAGGTGGCGCCGGCCAGCGCGTCCTTGGCCTTCTTCTCGATCTCCTGGGCGGTCAGGTTGTCGGTGTCCAGCTTCGCCACGGTCGGCGTCGCCGTGGCGGTCGGAGTCGCGGCCGCGGCTGCGGTGGTCGCGGGCGCGGCGGCCTTGTCCGAGTCCTTGTTGTCACCGCAGGCGGCCGTGCCGGCTCCCAGGAGGAGGCAGATCGCGGCGGTGCTCACCAGGCGCTTCGACAGCATCGAGGTCGTTCCTTATCCAGGGCACGGCCCCGCCGTCCCCCACTTGGATGAATTTTTTCCTCAGTATGGGGGAGCGCTCTGACCGGAGATCTTGAAACGGGGTGCCGTTACCGCTTCGTGGCGGGACCGTGCTGTGGCCGTGCCGGGGAATGCGTAAGGCCCGGAGGAAAAATCCTCCGGGCCTTACGGCTACTGAGTAGCGGGGACAGGATTTGAACCTGCGACCTCTGGGTTATGAGCCCAGCGAGCTACCGAGCTGCTCCACCCCGCGTCGGTGAACACAACAATACGGGGAAGTCGCCGAGATGGGAAATCGGTTCTTCGGGCCGCCTTGGCACCGGCCCGCGACTACCCCCGCGCCGCCCGTCTGCCGCGCCGCTCGGCGTGCCTGGCGGCGCGGGCTCTGGCCCAGAGCGCGAAGCAGACCAGTGCCACGAAGCAGGGCACCATCAGCACCCCGTAGACCACCAGGAAGCCGTCCGTCCCCAGGTCGGCGGCGGCGTTCCAGGTGCCGTGCAGCGCCATCGCCAGCAGCAGTCCGGCGGGCGCGGCCAGCCGGGCCAGCCAGCGCCGCCCGGTGGTGAGGGTGACGGCAAGGCCGATCCCGGTGAGCGCGGTGAACAGCGGGTGGGCGAACGGGGAGAGCAGGGCGCGCAGCACGAAGGTCTGCACGGTGCCGTCGAAATCGCGCAGGCTGGGCGGATCGCCCAGGCCGATGCTGTCCAGCCGGTTGCGCTGGTCGGTGCTGAAGGCCCGGCCCAGGTAGAGGGCGTTCTCGGTGAAGGCGAAGCCGCACGCCGTCATCCCGCCGAGCACCACCCCGGCGGCCAGGGTGCGCGGTCGGGAGCGGCGGTGCGGCGCGCCGGGGGAGGAGAGAGCCGGGCAGAGGTACGGCAGCGGCCGCAGGTAGGGGCGGAGCCGCAGCCGGCTCCGGGCGTGCGGCCCGGCGGGGCGGCGCTGGTACGGGCGGGCGCGCCGGGGCGCGGGCGACCGGTGCAGCAGCGGCGCGCAGGGGCGGCCGGAGCGGCGGCCGTGGCAGCGCAGCCGCTGGCCGAGCGGCAGGAGCAGCACCAGGAGGGCGGTGGCCTTGGCGCTCTCCTCGATCACCGGGGTGGCGATCCCGGTGCCGAGCAGCCCGCCGAGGGCGCCCTGGTGGGTGGTCAGGTAGTCGGCGGTCCAGTTGTTGGCGAGGATCGCGATCGTGGTGGCCGCGCAGGCGCCCCAGCCGAGGCAGAACACGGTGTGCCGCAGCGGTACCCGGGCGGTCAGGTTGAGCCAGGCCAGGCCGCCCAGCACGAAGGGCAGCGGCACCGTCGCCAGGCCCAGGCCCACCAGCAGCCCGGCGGTGCCGGTCTGCCGCTGGACCAGGTGCAGGATCAGCAGCCCGCAGCAGCTCAGGGTCAGGACGGCGGCCGCGGTGACCGGGGGGAGCGCCGGTGAGCGGCGACGTCCCGGGAGCCGTTCCGGGGTGCCCGGCACGGTGGCAGCGGTGGACGGCGGGGCGCCGCCGGGCCGGGGCAGCAGCCGGTCGGCCCGGCGCCTCCGGGGCCCCGGGATGGTCCGGGTGTCGCCGGGGCGCGGGCCCGTACCCGGTGCCTCGGCGGCGGTGCGGACGGTGACCCGTCCCGACCGGACGCCACGGCCGCCGCCGGACGGGCTGCCCATGCGGCACAGGGTAGGCCACGGTGGCGGCCCGTCGGGAGGAGTCGGGACGAACCGTTCGTCCCGGGCCGGACCGTCCGTACGGCCCGGCGGGGCCCGTTCGAACGGCCGCGGGCCGTCAGCGGCGGCGGAACAGCAGGTCGTGCACCACGTGGCCCTTGGCGATCCCGGCCCGCTCGAACTTGGTGACCGGGCGCCAGTCGGGCCGCGGCGCGTAGCCGGGGACGCTGCCGTCCGGGTGGTCCGCGGGCTCCAGCCAGCCGGTGCCGTCACCCTCGGGGTGCAGGTTCTCCAGCTCCGGCGAGGCGGACAGCACGGCCAGCATCTGCTCCGCGTACGGCTCCCAGTCGGTCGCGCAGTGCACCAGGGCGCCCGGGGCGAGCCGGGGCAGCACCAGGTCGAGGAAGGACGGCTGGACCAGCCGGCGCTTGTGGTGCTTGGGCTTGGGCCACGGGTCGGCGAAGTAGACCCGCAGGCCGGCCAGCGAGGCGTCCGGCAGCATGTCGCGCAGCAGGATGACGGCGTCGCCGGCGGCCAGCCGGACGTTCCGCGAACCGTCCCGCTCCAGCATGCCGAGCAGGTTGCCGTGGCCGGGGGTGTGCACGTCGGCGGCCAGGATGCCGGTCGACGGGTCGGCGGCGGCCATCGCGGCGGTGGTCTCGCCCATCCCGAAGCCGATCTCCAGGGTGACCGGCAGGCCGCCGAACAGCTCCGGCAGGTCGAGCGGGGTGCCGTCGATCGGGACGCCGTAGGTCTCCCAGCTCCGGTCTAGGGCGCCCGCCTGGGCGTTGGTCATCCGGCCCCGGCGCGGCTGGAAGCTGCGGATGCGCCGCTCCCGGTGCTGTTCCTCGGTGGCCTTGTGCGGGTACATCGGCGCGGGGTAGGCGGCCGGCGCCGCAGACAGCCGGGCGGACGGCGATTGCTGGGGGATCGGGGCGGTGGCAGTCACAATCACCTGAGTCTACGGGGCCTCGCCGGGCGCCCGGAGGGGTGTGTGACGGGGCTCATCCGCCGGCCTCCAACGCGGCCAGGGCCCGGCGGGCCACCTCCCGGCCGATCGGCAGCGAGGCCGTCGCGGCGGGGGAGGGGGCGTTCAGCACGTGCACCGTGCGGCGCGGGGAGCGCGGGTCCTCGGGGTCGAAGCCGGCGAAGGCGAAGTCGTCCAGCAGCGAGCCGTCCCGGGCCACCGCCTGGGCCCGTACCCCGGCCGGGGCCGGCACCAGGTCGGCGGCGGTCACGGCCGGCAGCAGGCGGCGGACGGCCGTGGTGAACGCCCGCTTGGACAGCGAGCGGTGCAACTCGCCGACCTCGTACCGCCAGTGCCGCCGCAGGATCCGCCAGGTGCCGGGGAAGGCGAGGGTCCCGGCCAGGTCGCGCGGGTGGACGGTGCGCCAGTCGTAGCCCTCGCGGGCCAGCGCGGGCACCGCGTTCGGGCCGACGTGGACGTCCCCGTGGATGCCCCGGGTGAGGTGCACCCCGAGGAAGGGGAAGGCCGGGTCGGGCACCGGGTACACCAATCCGCGCACCAACTCCCGGCGCTGCTCGGCCAGTTCGTAGTACTCGCCGCGGAACGGCACGATCCGCACCCCCGGGTCGTCCCCGGCCAGCCGGGCGATCCGGTCGCTGTGCAGCCCGGCGCAGTTCACCAGCACCCGGCAGCGCAGCTCCCCGTCGGCGGTGCCGACGGTCACGCCGTCCCGGCGCCGGGCGACCGTCCGGACCTCGGTGCCCGGCCGCAGTTCGGCGCCCGCCTCCCGGGCCAGCCGGGCGTACGTCGTCGCGACGGCCGGGAAGTCGCAGATGCCGGTGGTGCCGACGTGCAGCCCGGCCCGCCCGCGGACCGCCGGCTCGTAGCGGGCGATCCCGGCCCGGTCCAGCTCGGTGACCGGGATGCCGTTCGCCCGGCCGCGCTCGGCCAGCGCCGCCAGCCGGGGCAGTTCGGCGTCGCCGGTCGCCACGATCAGCTTGCCGGTGACCTCGTGCGGGATGCCGTGCTCGCGGCAGAACGCCACCATCTCGGCGGCGCCCGCGACGGCGAACCGGGCCTTGTACGAGCCGGGGCGGTAGTAGACGCCACTGTGGATCACCCCGCTGTTGCGCCCGGTCTGGTGCGCCGCGAAGCCCTTCTCCTTCTCCAGCACCGCGACCCGCAGCCCGGATCCGCCCCTGGTCAGGGCGTACGCGGTGGCCAGGCCGACGATGCCGCCGCCGACCACCACGACATCGAACCCGCCGTCCGCCACCCTGTACTCCTCGTCCGCCGCCCGAACCCTGCGGCCGATGGTGCCACGGGAGTCGGCCGCGGGCGCCGGTTTCGCGCAGGTTGCACCGGCGGCCTCCGGGCGACGTCGCCCATGCGTCTCCCCGCGCGTCGGTCGGCCCGTCAAGGCTCCGCCGCTCGGGTGCGTGGTCCGTGGTCCGTGGTCCGTCGTGCGTGGTCCGTCGTGCGTGGTCCGTCGTGCTGCCACCGGCATGCCGAGGTGGGCGGCAGTGTTCTGCCGCCCACCTCGCCGTGCGGAGCCGCTCCCCAGCGGCTCCACCCCCCGTGCGGCCGGTGCGGTCGCGCGCAAGGCCCCCCGGCCCCGCGCGTCCACCGCCGTTCCCCCCGTCCGGCCGCGTGGTGGTGGGGGGGGGGGCCCCCCCCCCCCCCCCCCCCCCCGCGGGGAACGGCCGGGGGCACCCCCCCCCCGCCCCCGCCCGGCCCCCCCCCCCCCCGGGGGGGGAGCACCCGGGCCGCCGCCGCGCGGCCCCCCCGGCCGCCCGGGGGGGGGGGGCGGCCCGCCCCCCGCCCCGCCCCCCCACCGTCGTGGTCAACGGTCCTGGACCTCCCAGGGCCAGCCGGCGTCGGCCCCCGCCTCCAGGAGGGGGATCAGCCGGAAGGCCGCGTCGCTGAGGCCGCCGAAGGTGTGCCGGTTGGCGACACCGCTCGGGCCGTGACCGGTGGCGTAACCGGCCAGGTTCCAGGTGTAGACGGGCACGTGCGCCGGGATCGCGTCGAGCGGGTCGCTGCCCCGGTAACCGAAGCCGGGCTGCTCGTCGGTGACGATCACCACCCGGTCGTGGCCCCGGTAGTGGGTGCGGACGGCCTGGGCGGTGTTGGTGCCGCCGAGGTCGGAGAACCGTTCCAGCACCCGCAGCACCGCCTCCCCGCGGCGGACCTCGATCACCCGGCTGCTGGAGCCGAACTCGACCAGGTCCGCCCGGGCCGCCCGCACCTTCAGCGCGGTGCCGAAGATCGCCGCCGAGTCCGCCCGGTTGAGCTGGGTCTGCGCGCTGGGCCGGTCGAACATCGAGCCGGAGCGGTCCACCAGGATCAGCGTCCGGCCGGGCAGCTCGGGCACGTTGGCGAGCGAGTGGCCGAGCGCCGTCTCCAGCGCGTGCCCCCACCGCAGCGAGGGCGCGTGCCGGTACGCCGCCAGGTAGCGGAACGGGAACTGGCGCGAGCGCCGTACCTCGCCCTGGTCGGAGATCCGCCGGGCCACCTCGGTCGCGACCGCGTCCGACACCCCGGCCTGGTCGAAGTTGCGCAGGTTCCGCACCAGCGCCATCGGGCCCATGGAGGGGATGACCGCCTCCCAGACCGGCGCGTCCAACGGGCCCTGCAACCAGCCCGCCAGCGCCTCCCAGGTCAGCCCGGCGGCGGCCAGCCGCTCCGCGCCGTCCTTCGCCGTCACGGCGGCCCGGCGCTGCTCGACCGGCAGCGCCAGCAGCTCGCGGTTGGCGGTCAGCATCCGGTCGACGGCCGGCGGGACGGCCTCCTCCGGCCGGTGCCGGCGGTCCAGCGCGTAGCCGAACAGCGCGCCCTGCCAGGGCTTCGCCGGGTCCGGCGACGGGTGGGTCAGCTCCAGCACGTCACCGAAGCGGTAGCCCTTGCTCGCGGTGTCGTACTTGAGCAGCGCACGGGCGTCGTACAGCCGCCGCACCGCGTCCGCGACACCGCGCTTGAGCGGCTTGGGCAGCGCCCGGCCGTAGCGCGAGGTCCAGTAGGCGAGCAGCTCGCCGGGCTCGTCGGCGCGCCGCAGCACGGCGTCGACGGCCTGCCGGGAGTACCCGTGGGCACCGGCGTCCAGCCGGGCCCGGGTGAACTCGGCGGCGCCGACCAGCGCGGCGGTGCGCAGCTGCGCCCCGTACCGCAGCCAGCGCAGCAGCCCGAGGGTCCATTCCGGGTCGCTGACGGCGAGTTCGCGCACCAGCGCGGTGTAGCGGTCGTCGCGGGCGCCGCCGCGCTCGTAGAAGGTGTCCTGGCCGACCAGATTGGCGACGGCCAGCAGGAACAGCTCGGACTTGGCGTCCCGGACGAACCCCACGCCGCCGTTGTGGTTGGCCGTGCGCTTGCCGGTCGTGGTCACCGGTGACGTCGGAGTCGCCTTGGCCTTGCGGATGTTGAACCTGGACATGCTGCAGCCCCCCTCGGCGTGCTTGGTCGTGTGTACGGGAGGGAGGCATGCTGCGGCTGGGGGTGCCCGAGATCGTGCCGGCCGTCGAACGGCCGACATCGGCGGAGGTATATGCCTTGTGCTCTACCGGATTGAGCTAGCGGCCGCACTCGCGCACGGCACGCCCGGGATTTGAACCCGGAACCGCAAGATCCGAAGTAACCCCCGCCTGCGCACCGGGCACTCCGAAGCGCAGCTGCCTCCCGAGATCAGGTCGGCGGCGGTGTTTAGCGGGCTCGAACCGCTGCGCCGGAATACCGGCGTCCACCAGAAGTAACCGCTGCCGTCGCACCGGGAGGTGCGGAATTCTATTCACGTATGGGTGTCCAGAGTTCGAGGTCGGCTGAGGTGACGAAGCTGCTCTACCAACTGAGCTACACCGGCACGAAAAGTACCGGTGGCGGGACTCGAACCCGCGACCCGCCCATTAGGAATGGAAGTAACCTCTGCCTGCGCACCTGGACGAGAGAGACCTTATCCAGGCCCCTCCCGCAGGTGCATCCCATTTATCGCCGGGCATTCCGTCGGCTCCGGCGGCTCACGCCGGAGCGACGATCACCGCCCGCGCCCGCTCGGTCAACTCCCGTACCCGGCGTTCCCCCTGGAAGGGCTCCAGCCGCCGCAGCATCTCCACCACGTACTCCCGGCTGCGCTGCGAGGAGATCCGGCCGGCCACCTCGACGGCGCGTTCGCCGGCGGCGACCGCGGCGTCCAGGTTGCCCGCCTCGGCCTCGGCCATCGCCGAGACCACCAGCCGCAGGCCGTGCGAGCGGACGTAGCCCTCGGTGGGCTTGGCCAGTGCCTCGCGGGTGAACTGGCGGACCTTGGAGGGCACTCCGAGGTCCCGGAAGCACTCGGCGGCGTCGGCGGCGAGCCGGTCGTAGGCGTAGAAGTCGATCCAGGCCGGATCGGGATCCCCGGCGCGTGCCCGTTCGAGTGCGCTCTCCGCCGCGCCGAGCGCCGTCGCGCACGCCGCCGCGTTGCGGGCCTTGGCCTGGGCCCGCGCCTCCACCAGGTGGAAGAAGCTCATGGTCCGGGCGGTGGCCAGGCTCCGGTTGCGCTCCAGCGCGGCCTGGGCGAGGTCGACGGCCTCCTCGGCGAAGCCCCGGTAGCCGGCCTGCAGGCTCATCGAGGCCAGTACGTACCCGCCGAGCGGCACGTCGGCGGCGGCCCGGGCGAGCCGCAGGGCCTGGATGTAGTACCGCTGGGCCGCCTCGTGCTGCCCGGTGTCGAAGGCCATCCAGCCGGCCAGCCTGGTCAGTTCGGCCGTCGCGCCGAACAGCGCCCGGCCGACCGCGTCGCTGTACGAGGCCAGCAGCAGCGGCGCCGCCTCCACCCGCAGGCACTCCGGCACCATCGACGAACGCCAGTCCCCGCCGCCGTACTTGGAGTCCCAGCGGCGGGCCTCCTGGGCGGCCTCGCGGAGCTTGACGGCGTCCGAGTGGCCGACCCGGTACGAGGAGTTCTCGCTCGGGGAGCGCGGCACCTCGCGGGCCACCGAGCCGTCCGCCGGGTTGATCAGCCAGCGGGAGACGGGCGTCGCGTAGGCGGCCACCGAGAAGGTGCCCGCCAGGCTGTCGCTCCAGCGGCCGCCACCGGGCCCGCGTCGCAGGTCGAGGTCGACCCGGAACAGGTCGGTGGCCGAGCGCACCGCGTCGGAGACCTCGCGCGGGAAGGCCAGGCCGAGTTCGGGCGCCGGGTCGGTGTCGCCCAGGCCGATCTCCTCCAGCGGGACGGGCCGGCCGAGCTTGCCGCCGATCGCGGTGGCGATCAGGTGTGGGACGGGCCCCTGCGGGACCATGCCCTTGCTCACCCAGCGGGCCACCGAGGTCTTGTCGTAGCGCAGCGTCAAACCGCGCTGGGCGCCCAGGTCGTTGACCCGTCGGGCCAGTCCCGCGTTGCTGATCTGGGCGAGGGTCAGGAGCGTGCCGAGCCGTTCGTTCGGTCCTCGTGGGCTGACGGTCATGGTGGCGGCGGCACCTCCTGCGGCCTTGTGCGCGGGGCCCGGGCGGCACCGGGCCGTAGCTGCTGTACCTAGAGTAGTCGGACGCGTTCCGACGGTTAAGAGGCCGCATTCCGGATGGCGGGATCGCGCACCCGGCGCTGCCGTGCCGGGCCGCCGCGGGAGTTGGTCCGGACCACCCGGAGCGGTTCGGCCACGCCGCGCGCCGGAGCGCCGTGCTCCGGTCCCGTGTTCACGTGCGCCCGGCCGTGCTCCCTGGCCCGACCGGCCGCGCGGCGATTCGCTGGTGGTCGTGGGTCGGCCCGCCGTCGAGGACCCGGCGGGCCGGGGGACGCCGCCGCCTCAATCCCCGCGGGCGGCGGTTGAGTCCGGGAGGGCATGCGGATGCCCTCCCGGGCTGGGCGACGCCTTTCGGCCATCTCGCGATGCCCATGTCAAGGGCGCCGCCCGGGCGGTCCGGGCCAGGGAGGGGGAGGCCCGGCCCGCCCGAGCCCACCCCGCGCCCGACTCCCGCCCCGACTCGTGCCCCGGGCCCGCCGAAACGGAAGCGGAACCGACAACACCGGCCCCGACGGCGGCCGGTGGTGGCACGATGTCTCCTGACGGCGCGCCGGAACGCGGGCACGCCCGGACGCGCGTGCGGGCCGCCCGGAACCGGGGCCGCCCCGGCACCCCACCCGGCCGCCCGCCCGGCGCCGGACGCGCCGCGCGAGTGCAGGTCCTCGTCCGGTGGAGGCGCGATGCGGTGGCTGACGGGCTGGAGCACGGGCGCGCCCGGGTCGGGAGCGCCCGCCCAGGAGGCCCTCGCCACGGTCGCACCCATCGCCGCCCGCCCCCTGTGGACCGGCCCCAACCCGCTCTGGGCGGTGGGCGACTGGCGCCCCGAGGAGATCCGCCTGGTCACCCTCCGCCCCGGCGCCCCCGCGGCCGTCAGCACCGGCCCGACCACCCCCGACCCGGTCGCCGACACCCCCGCCACCACCCGGCTCGCCGTCCTCGGCCACTGCGGGGCCACCGACCCCGAACTCGCCGCCGGCCTCGCCGCCGCCCGCGGCGGAGCCGTCCGCCACCTCACCGCCTGGCCCGGCAGCTACACCGTCGTGCTCCGCACCGGTACCCGCTCCACCCTGCTGCTCACCGACCTGGCCGGCGCCCAGCCCGTCTTCCACACCCCCTGGGCCGGCGGCACCGCGTACGCCACCGCCGCCCTCCCGCTCGCCGACCTGGTCGGCGCCGCCCTGGACACCGGCCACCTCGCCGCCCGGCTCGCCTGCCCCGAATCCCCGGAGGCACTCGGCACCGGCACCCCGTACCTGGGCGTCCAGCGGGTGCCGCCCGGCCATGTGCTCGCCATCCGCGGCGGCCGCCCGTACCTCGACCCCTACGACGAACCGCCCGGCGCCGAACAGCCGCGGGACGAGGCCCCAGCCGTCCGCGAACTCACCCGCGCGCTGCTGGAATCCGTCCGCTCCCGGGTCCGTACCCCCGCGCCGGCCACCGACCCCGCCGGACGCGCCCGGCTCGGCGTCGACCTCTCGTACGGGACGGCCTCCGCCACCGTCGCCCTGCTCGCCGCGGCCGTACCGCTGCCGCCGGTCCCCGCGGCCGGGCTGCCCGCGCCCCGGGCCGGGGACGCCGGTGCGGCCGGCAGCGGCGGCGTCAGGAGCGGCGCGGTGAAGGGCTCCTGGGTCCGGGACACCGCCCAGGAGCCCTCCGCCCCCGAGCAGTTGGCTGCCGTCACGCTCGGCGAGACCGAACCGCCCACCACCCTCGCGCTCGCCCCCGACACCCCCCGGCTGCGGCACACCGTGCTCGACCCCGGCCCCGACACCCTCCCGTACGCGGTCCTGCGCACCGACCCGCAGTCCGGCCCGCTCACCGACGAGCCCGGCCCCGAACTCGTCGCCGCGGCCCGCGCCGCGGCCCGCTTCGACGCCGGCGGCACCGACCATCTCACCGGCTACGGCGCCCGCCAGGTCCTGGACGGCCACCCGGCGCGGCTCGCCGACCTCATCCGGGCCGGCCGGCCGCGCGAACTCCTGCCCCCGGTCGCCGCCCTGGCCGGCGCCGACCGGGCCGCCGTGGGCGTGCTGGCCGGCGTGCTGCGCACCCCGCTCACCGTGGTCCGGGCCGCCCACCGGCTCTCCCGGGTCCGGTACGCCGAGGCGCTGGACGAGGCGGCCGCCAAGCTCACCGCCCGGCACGTCCCGGACGGCGTCGGCACCGCGGGCGACCGCTCGGCCGTCGACCTCGCCTGGTGCGTCCCCGGCCCGGCCGCCCGCTGGCTCTCCGACGAGGCGCTCTCCTCGGTCGCCCTCCGGCTTCGGCTGGCGGCGCGCAGACCGGCGCCCGAGGAACACCCCGGCGCGCACCGTGCCCGCCACGCCCTCTACCGCCAGGCACGCTCCTACCGCACGCTCCTGCACGCCGCCGAACGGCCCGGCCAACGGCTGCACGCGCCCTTCCTCGACAACCAGGTGGTCCGCGCCGCCCGACTGCTCCCCGACGACGTCCGCCTCCAACCCGGCGCCCGGCACGCCCTCCTGCACGCCGTCCTCACCGGCGCCGGCCGCACCGACCTGCCCCCCGACTGGGGCCGCGGCCCCCGCCCCGACCGCACCGCCCCCACCCGAGCCGGCCTGCGCCTAGCCGCCGACGGCCTCGCCGAACTCTTCGACGCCCCGCTCCTCGCCGAAGCCGGCCTCATCGACCTCCCCGCCGTCCGCGCGGGCCTCACCGCCCCGCTCTCCCCGACCGCCCTCGCCGGCCTCGCCGACCTGGTCTCCACCGAACTCTGGCTCCGCCGCCTCCGCGCCCGCCGCCACGGCGCCTGCTGGACCGGCCTCCCCCACCCCCACCCCCCGGCCCTCACCTCCTGATCACCAGCCACACCGCCTCCCCGCCCCCACCCACCCCCACTACCCCGCACCCACCCACCCGCCCACGCCCCCCACCTCCCCCTCCCATCCGCCCCAGGCGAGAGGGACGCGCTGCGGGAGGGGGCGGTGGAGGGGGTGGGTGCGGAGAGGGGCGTGACGGGTGAT
>NZ_JBHXEG010000043.1:0-68326 GCF_042724935.1 Kitasatospora sp. NPDC127060 | reverse complement strand
GCGGTGTTCACCAATGTCACCGACCGGCAGGGCGTCCCGCTGCACGTCACCGACCTCACCACCCCCGCCGAGGGCGACCCGACCGGTCAGGGCCTGTTCTTCCTGCTGGTCGCGCTGAGCATCGGCTCCTACGCCAGCGTCGCGGTGATCGGCGCTGCCGGAGCCGGGCTGAGCATGCGGATCCGGGCCCTGGCCGGCCTGGCCGTCTCACTGGTGGTCAGCGTGATCGGGATCGCCACCGCCGGACCGCTCTTCCACGTCGTCGACCACGACCGCGCCGCGATCTGGGCGCTCGGCTGGCTCTACTCCGCGGGCATCGTGCTGATCGGCATCGGCCTGCACAGCTTCCTGAAGAAGTGGACCACCCTCGCCCTGATGGTGCTGTTCGTGATGCTCAACTTCACCACCTCCGGCGGCATTTACCGACCCGAGCTGCAGAACGACTTCTTCGGGGCGCTGCACGGCTTCTGGACCGGCGCCGGCTTCCTGGAGGGTGCGCGCAGCATCCTGTACTTCGACGGCGGCGCCGGTCTCGGCGGGCACGTGCTGACCCTGGTGGTCTGGCTGCTGTTGGGCGGGGCGGCCCTGGTCGCCGCGGCGATGTACGAGGGCCGCGGACGCCGGGCGGTGGAGACGCCGGTGGAGGCCGAGGAGGAGATGGAGGAGGCGGTCGCGGTCTGAGGACCGTACGCCGGAAAGGACTTCACCCGGTGCGAGGGCATCGGCACCGGGTGGGGATCGACGGCCCGCGCCCGGCCTTGGACAAGCCGGGCGCGGGCCCGTGCGTCCAGGGCCTGCCCGGCCGAGGCGCTGTCCTAGTTTCGGCTCCGATTCCGGTGGGCGGGCGGCCGGGTGAAGCAGCAGTCCCCGCAGAGCCCCGCGCCCGGCCCGGTCCGGTAGTAGAGGCAGCAGCTGGTCCGCCGGAACGCGGTCCCGCGTGGGCCGGTGAGCAGGGTGCCGGAGCCCGCCAGCGGCGGACGGTCCAGCAGCCCGGAGACCAACTCGGTTGCCCTGCCCGGCACGTGGGCGTCCAGCACCCGCAGCGTCCCGGCCAGCGCGGAGGCCTCGTTGCCGCGCAGCAGGCGCGCCGAGAGCGGAACGGCGGCGCGCACTGCTGCTGCCAGGGGCTCCAGCAGGCCGATCAGGACGGCCTCGTGGAGCCGGTCGACGAGCTCCCCGGCGTCGGGGCGGACCGGCTCCGGCGGCGTCCAGAGGTCGATCGGCCCCTGGTCCGGGATCCGCACCCAGGCCTGCTCCAGGGTCGGCACCGTCCCCAGCAGGACGGCCGAGCCGATGCCGACCGACCAGAACCGGGCGGCCAGTCCGAGGTGCAGGATCGAGGCGGCGACCCGGAGTTCGGCCGTGCCCAGCCGCTGCGCCACCACCCGGACCCGGGCCGCGAGCGGCGCGTCCGGCCCGGTGCCGTACAGCTCCGGGAGCGGACGGAAGCCGGGCGGCGGGGTGCCGGTGGCGTTGCTGTCGAGGGCGAAGTACGGGCCGACGGCGGCGAGTCGGCCGTAGTCGGGCCGGGGCTGCCGGCTCTGATCGGGCGCGGGGTTCAACGGCCCTCCCCGGTAAGGTCGTTGAACCCCGCGCCGGCTCTGGCCGACCGGGATGCGGTCGGGCGGGTGGTGGCATGATGGGCGGGGAGCATCGGGGCCTCCAGGGAGCCGGGGGACGGGCGGGTGGTGACGCCCCGGCCGGTCGGGCACCCGGAAGGCCCTGGTCGGGCGGTGGTCAGCCGTGCACGGTGAAGTCGCCACTGGTCGTGCGGAGGAACGGTACCGTGCCCTGGCAGTCCGAGACCGGTGCGCCGAAGAAGCCCCAGACCCAGCCGACCCGGTCCCCGCGCCGGCCGTCGTCCTCGACCGACAGCGCGACCTTCCGGCCGACCACCGGCCGGCCCGGGAACCACGGCACCTCGCCCCCGGTGACCACGCCGGTGGCGATCGCCTCCCGGCCGCCGACGGCCAGGCAGGTGATGTCCCCCTCGAAGTCCGCGACCAGCCGGCCGTCGGTGTGCACGTGGCGGACGTGGAAGTGGCCGCGGGTGGTGCCGGGGTCGGAGTTGCGGCCGGCGCGGGCGTCGACCGTGAGCTGGACCGGGTCGCCGGTGAAGCCGTCGAAGACGGCGGTGAGGACGGTCCCGGCGCTGCCGTGCAGGACCACCGGGCCGAAGCCGTCGGTGGTGGCCGGTGCCGCGGCGGTCGCCGGGGCGGCGGTGGCGACCGCCGCCGCCAGGAGGCAGAGTGCGGCAGCGGCGGTGGCGAGACGGCGGCGGGTCATGGCGGTTCGGCCTCCTGGGTGGGCGGGTGTTCCGGCGGGTGGCGGGCGGTTGTTGCGGCGGGGTGGGCTGTCAGATGGGCGGTTGTTCCGATGGGCGGGGCCCGTTCCCCGGCCGGCCGTTCCGACGGGCGGTGGGCTGTCCCCCCGGCCGGTCGCTCCGACGTCATCGAGTCTGGCCCGGGCGGACCGGGCAAACCTCCCGCTGTGGAGGGGAGTCGCCTCCTCCCGACGGAGGAGCCCGGCCTCCCCCGGGAGAGCGGCCCGTAGGCTCGGCGGGGTGCGCACCGACCCCCTTCCCCGCCCCGACCGGTCCCGGCGCCTGCCCGCCGTCGGCACCGCCCTGCTGCTGCTCACGCCCGTCGCGCTCACACACCGGGGGGAGCACGGCGCGGCCCTGCTGCTCGCCCTGACGGCCGCGCTCGCCGCAGCGGTCGCGCTGCTGCCCTGGCCGCTCGGGCGGCTCGCCCTCACCGGCGCCGCCGGCGCGGTGGCCGCCGTCTCGCTGGTGGTCGACCTCTGCTACTCCGGGCCCTACCGGCTGCCCGCGTTCTGGCTGCCGTTCGAATGGCTCGCGCTGCTCGGGGTGCTGTTCCGGGCGGTCCGCCGGCTGCCGGACCGCTGGGCCGGGCCGGTCGGCGGCCTGGTCGGGCTCGCGGCCGTGGTGCTGCCGCTGCGGTTCGCCCTCCGGACGCCGCACGGCGGCCCGGCCGGTCCGGTGATCGGCGTGCTGTTCTCGCTGCTGCCGGTGCTCGGGGCGGCCGGGGCGGGCCTCTACCTGCGGGTCCTGGACGCCCGGCGGGAGCGGGCGGTCGCCCGGGCCAGGCGCGAGCAGCGGCTCGAGGTCGCCCGCGGCCTGCACGACTCCGTCGCCCACGAGATCACCGGCATCGTGCTGGAGGCCCAGGCCGGCCAACTCCCGGGCCAGGAAGCGGAGGAGACCGCGGCCCTGTTGTGCCGGCTGGAGGAGGCCGGACTGCGCGCGCTCGACGCGATGGACGAAATGGTCGGCGCGCTGCGCGAGGACCAGGAGGCGGCCGGAACCACCCGCCGCCTCGGCCTGGCCGACCTGCCGGAGCTGGTGGCACGCTTCGGCACGAAGGGTGGCCCGCGCGCCACCCTCGACCTCGTCCCGGAGGCCGTCGGGCTGCTCGCCGCCGAGGCCCAGGCCACCGCGTACGCCGTCGTCCTGGAGGCCCTGACCAACGTCCGCCGCCACGCCCCGCAGGCCACCGAGGTGACGGTCCGGGTGGCCCTGGAGCCGGACGGCCGGGCGGTACGGGTGACCGTCGGTGACGCCGGCGGGCCGGCCACCCGCAGGCCGCGGCTGCGCCGCCGCCCCGGCGTGGGCGGTACCGGCCTGGCCGGCCTGGCGGCCCGTGCCACCGCCCACGGCGGCACCCTGACCTCGGGCCCGCTCGGCCGGTCGGGCTGGCAGGTGTGCTGCACCCTGCCGGGGCGGTAGCGGTGTCCCGCTCCCCGGGCTTTCGCCGGAACGGCTGGAGCGCCAAGTTGAACGCGTTCAAGTCATTGAACGCGTTCAAATCGGGTTCGGGGGCAGGGGATGAGCGAGTCGCAGTCGGTGCCGCCCGGCTATGCGGTCGAGGCCGCGTTCGCCGACCGGCGGGGTGTACGGCGTGCCGAGCCCGTGCGAGGGCGGGTCAGGCCCAGCGGGCGCGTACTCGTCGCGCTGGCCGGTGTCGCGTGGGTGCCGTGGGCCGTTCGCGGTCCCGTACCTCCTGATCGCGTTGCCGCTCACCGCCCGACGCAATCGGGGCTCGGCGGGGACGGTACTCGCCGCGCTGCTCGCGGCGGGCCCCGTCGGGCTCCTCCTCCACCACGGGCGGACGTACGTCTGAGCCCGCTGACGGGGGCGCGGGTCAGCGTTCCCGGCCGCCGCCGCGGGTGCCGCGCGGGCGGGTGAGGGTGAAGCGGTCCACTGGGGCGAGGTCGCCGTACGGGCCGCTGACGGAGTAGTACGTGACGTCGATGGTGGTGGCGCCGCCGCGCTCGCCCGGGTGGACGTCGAAGGAGGCGAAGCCGTACGGGTTGTCGGCGTCACGGAAGGCGGACCAGGGGGCCTCCTCGATCACGTAGATCGGCGGCCGCTTGCCGGTGGATTTGTCGACAGGGCCGACGCCGGTGATCACCCGGGCCTTGGGCGGGGTGAAGAAGAGGTGGTTGGAGGGGGCGGAGGTGCCGCCGCCGCCGATCACCATGTGCACGGTTCCCTTGGTGGTGTCGATGGTCTCGGTGCCGGTGGCGACCGGGATCGGGGTGCGGGTGTCGGTGGACTGCTGGCCGCGGATCGGGTGGGAGCGCTCGTAGTGGTGCTCGTGGCCGCAGACCACCAGGTCGACGCCGTACTCGTCGAACAGCGGCACCCACCTCTCGCGGATGCCGAGGTCGGCGCCGTTGAACTTGTCGGCGGTGGAGATGACCACCTGGTGCATGCAGACCACGATCCAGTCGATCCCCGGGTCCGCGTTGGCGGCGATCAACTCCCGTTCCAGCCAGCGCTGCTGGGCGCCGCCGGAGTAGCCGTGCACATAGCTGTTGCCGCCGTCCTGGTAGGCGACGTCGTCGTTGCTGAGGCTGATGACGCGCACCGAGCCGGCGGTGAACGCGTACCAGAGGCCGCCCAGTTCGTCGTCCGCGTCGGAGTCCGGGAGGTCGAAGTAGGCCTGGTAGGCGCCGTAGCCGATCGGGCCGTTGCCCTTCTCGTTCTCGTGGTTGCCGGCCGCGGGCATCCAGGGGCGGTGGCGGGCCGAGCGGGTGTTGTTCTCGAACCAGTCGGACCAGGTGCGGACCCGGTCGGTGGAGAGATTGGCGTAGCAGAGGTCGCCGTTGAGCAGGTGGAACAGCGGGGCGACCCGCTCGACGCCGGCGGTGGTGTCGCCCGCGGCGGGGCTGCCGAGGTTGTCGTTGACGTAGCCGTTGGCGGTCTGCCTACCGAGGGTGGGGGTGCCCTGGTCGCCGAAGCTGGTGAAGGTGAACGCGGCCCGGCCGCGCGGGGCGGTGCGCACGGTGCCGAGCTCGGGGGTGGCGCCGTCGTGCACGGCGGCGTAGACGTAGTCCGTGTCGGGCCACAGGCCGCCGATCCGGGCGTGGTGCACCTGGACCTCGGTGCCGGAGTTGGCGTCTCGGTAGGTGCGGGTCTCGGCCTGGACGGTCCGGCCGAGGCCGCCGTGCGAAGTCCCGTACATCACCCGGGGGTTGGAGACGGACGAGGTGGTGTGCCAGGAGACCGTGACCTCGCGCGAGGCGTCCGAACCGAACTGCAGGTGCAGCCCGCCGACCCGCGGGGCGCCGGTGCGCTCCGGCCGTTCCCACAGCAGCGGGGAGGCGGCGGCGGGGGTGGCCGCGATGCCGGAGAGGGAGACGGCGCCGCCGAGGCTCAGGCCGGTCGCCCCGGCCAGGAGCCCGCGCCGGCTGACGGAGGGACGGGCCGAGGGGCCGACGGACGGGGCGGCGGAGGCGCTGGCCGGGGTGCCGGCGGTGGTGCTGGCCGGGGTGTCGGCGGGGGTGCGTCCACTGGAAGCGTTCATGGCCGCCAGCTTCACCGCGCGGAGGTGAACCGGGCCGGATCGGCGGCGTGAACTTTCCCGTCCGCCGGGTGGTGCGGGACACTGCCCGGTGTGACGAGTACGAACGGTGAGTGTCCGCGGGTGATCCGGGTGTTGATCGCGGACGACCAGGAGGCGGTACGGCGCGGCGTGCGGCGGATCCTCGACGCACAGCCGGACATCGAGGTGGTGGGCGAGGCCGTCGACGGGCTCGCCGCACTGGAGCTGGCGGCCGAACTGCGGCCGGACGTCGCGCTGGTGGACATCCGGATGCCGCGGCTGGACGGGCTGGAGGTGACCAGGCGGCTGTCCGGTTCGGTGCGGGTGGTGGTACTGACCACCTTCGACCTGGACGAGTACGTCTACCCGGCGCTGCAGCACGGCGCGTCCGGCTTCCTGCTGAAGCGTTCCGGCCCGTCCCTGCTGGCCGAGGCGGTGCGGGCGGCGGCGGACGGCGAGAGCCTGATCAGCCCGTCGGTCACGGTGCGGCTGCTGAAGCACGTGACGGCGCCGCGCCGGCCCGCGCGCCCGGCGGCTCCGGTGGTGGCATTGACCGAGCGGGAGGTGGAGATCGCCGGGCACGTCGCGGCGGGCCGGACCAACGCCGACATCGCGGCCGAACTGTTCATCTCCCCGGGCACGGTGAAGACCCACGTGGCCAGCATCCAGCGCAAGTTGGGGGTGCCGAACCGGGTCGGGATCGCGGTGCACGCCTGGGAGATGGGGTACCGGGTGCCGCAGTAGCGCCCCGCCTCGGCCCCCCCGCGCGCTGGGACTGGAGCTGGGGCGGGGGCGGGAAGGAGCGCGTCCACGGAGCCGAGGGGATGCTCCGTGGACGCGCGGAACCTACGAGGCGGGGGTGGCCTCCGGACGTCACGTCCTCCGGCCGGTAGTTCGATCGTCGACCGAGGTAGTTACCAGCGGCAGACCCTGATCCGTCTCGACCTGTCGCCACTGCCTCCTGCGGTCGAACTTCCTTCAGCTGCCTCGCAGGTCCATCTCCCATGATGCGCCTCCCACGGCGTGTGCACCAGGGGTGAACGGCCTGAAAACGGGCAAATCTCGCAAGTCCGGACCGGGAGGCGGGCCCGGGGGGGGCGGGGCCTACGGCGCGGGCCACCCGTCGACGAAGCTCAGCGTCCGGTGGTACGGCCCGTCCGGCCCGGTGCTGCGGTAGTCCTCGGTGCTGCTGCCGGTGCGGACGGTGCGGTCGCCGTCGTGACGGGTGGCGGTGGGTCGCAGGGTGTGGTCCACGGTGGAGCGCTCGGTGACGTGGCCGCCGGTCGCGGCGGTGGCCTCGCGGTGGTAGCCGAGGTCCATCGCGGTGTTCTGGTCGGTGTTCCCGGCCGCGTCGTGGGTCACCTTGTACGTGACGTCCAGCGGTTCGCCCTCGTGCACGGTGGTGGTGCGGTGCGGTCCGCCGCCCCAGGTGCTGGTGGTGCGGGTGAGGTCGGCGTCGTTGTGCAGCGTCACGTCGTTGCCGGCGTCGCGCAGCTGCTGGGCGGAGCTGAACGCGAGGTCGTCGCGGACCTCGGTGGTGATCCGGCCGTGCGAGGTCTGCACCCAGCCGCGGGCGACGTCGTGCCGGGCGGCGGTGACGGTCCAGTCGCCGCTGCCGCCACCGTGGTCGGCGAGCTCGGTCGCGACGGTGGCCTCGGGGGCGACCCGGTAGTCGATGAGCTGCCCGGAGGTGTGGTCGGTTCCGTGGTCGACCTCGGCGAACAGGTTGACCTGGCCGGTCCATTGGTCGTTGCTCTGCGCCTCGGCGGCGTTGACCGTGATGCCGACGCGGTGCGGGCGCCCGTCGACCAGCAGGCCGACGTACGGGGTGAGGTCGAGCCGGTAGGCGGGCAGGTCGAAGGCGAAGACGCCCGGGACGGGCCGCCACAGCAGTGGGTCCCAGCCACCGGTGTAGATCACCGGGTACGGCCAGACCGCGCCGGCCACCTTTCCGTCCACGGTGAGCCGCAGCTCGCGGAACGGGCCCTTGCCGCAGGCGCCGATCGACGGGTTGGCGGCGACGAAGGCGTCCGGTGCGGAGGCGTACGCGAACTCCTCGCAGGCGCCGCCGCCGCGGGCGTAGACCTCGGCGGTCAGGCGCTGCAGGTTCTGCGGGAAGGTGACGTCCTGGGCGGTGCCCGGAGCGGCCTGGGTGAGCGCGAACGGCCCGGTGGTGAGGACCTGGTCGGCGCCGTGGGCGGCCGGCCAGCGGTCGTCCGCGGTGTAGAAGGTCAGGCTCGCCGAGAGCTTGTAGACACCGGTGTAGGTGGCGTCGGTGACATTGGCGAGGTCGAGCGAGAACGGCTGCGGCCCGGCCGCGAACAGCGGGGCGTAGCGGGTGAGATCGCGTTCGACGTTCCACTTGATGCCGTCCGGGGACGGTTCCGGGGTGGAGGACAGCAGCACCTGGACGCCGCCGATGCGGACGCTGAAGATGCGGTCGAACTGCCGCCCGGCGACCTGCCCGTGGAGGTCCATGACCACGGCGGACCAGGGCCCGGCGCAGTCGGCGGGCGGGGTGACGGTGGCGGTGTACGGGGTGTCGGGCGGGTTGCCGTAGCCGTTGCGGAACTCGCGGTCGTGCATCACCTCGACGGTGCAGGAGCGGGTGTCGGGGCGGGTCAGCGGCTTGGTGGCGGTGACCGGGTCGTGGTAGCCGCGGCCGAAGTCGGCGTGGGCGGGCGCGGCGGCGGTGAGGGTGCCGGCCAGGGTGAGGGCGGCGGCGCCGAGCAGTCCGGCGAGGCGGCGCAGCAGTGGGCGGCGGGGGCGCGGGGAGGGCAGGGGTCGCAGGGCCAAGGTGGATCCCCGGGGTCGGGCGGCCCGTCGGCTCGCGACGGGCCGGGTGGGTGATCCGGGCATCCTTCCGGCGCTGGCATGTGAGCGTCAAGGGTGGGGTCGGGTGCCGCCGCGGGCGTTCCGGTTCCTGTGGTTCGTGCGGCTTCCGGGGTCCGACGGCTTCTCCGGTTCCCGGGGTTCCCGGGGTTCCCGGGGTTCCCGGGGTTCCTCCGGTTCCGGAGGGCTCCTCCGGTTCCCGGGGTTCCTGGGGTTCCCGGGGCTCCTCCGGTTCCGGCGGCTCCTGCCGTGTGCGGTGGCCTACCACTCCTCCAGCTCCGCGGCCTCCTGCCGGATCAGGTTGCGCAGCGTCGCCAGCGGGGGCCGCCGGTCGTCCGTGCGCCACTGCATCTCCAGCGGCAGGGTGGCCCGGCCCTCCAGCCGTACGGTGGCCACGTCCTCGGTGAGGTGGCCGGTCATCGAGCCGGGCACCAGGGAGAAGGCGCGGTTGCGGGCGAGCAGGTAGAGCCGGGAGCCGACGATCCGCGGCGGGCTGACCAGCACCGGCGGGTCGACGCCGTGCTCCGCGCACAGGCCGAGCACGTGGTCGTAGTACCGGGGGTGCTGCTCGCGCGGCCACAGCAGCAGTGGCAGGTCGCGCAGTTCGCCCAGCCGCAGGCTCGCCCGGCCGGCCAGCGGGTGGTCCCGGCCGAGGGCGACCCGGACCGGCTCGTCGGCGATCCGCTCCAGCCGGTAGCCGGGGACGTCCTCCAGAAAGCGGCCGAGGCCGATGTCGGCGAGTTCGCCGGCCAGGGTGGTGGAGACCTGCCCGGTGTCGACGGCGAGTTCGGCGGTGTCCAGCGCGGGCAGCTCCTGCTCGGCCCGGCTGACCACGGCGGGCAGCAGCCGGTTGGCCACGCTCGGCGAGGCGACGATCCGGGCCGTCCCGAGCCGGGACTCCTCGTGCAGCCGGACCCGGGTCAGCATGGCCCCCGCCTGTTCGAGCAGCCGCGCGCTCTCGGCCGCCATCACCTCGCCCGCCTCGGTCAGCGAGACCGAGCGGCGACTGCGGTCGAACAGCTCGACGCCGACGGTCCGCTCCAGCCGGGCGACCTCCTGGCTGACCGTCGGCTGGGAGATGTGCAGGCGTTCGGCGGCCCGCCCGAAGTGCAGCGTCTCGGCGACGGTCAGGAAGACCTCCAGCTGCCGCAAGGTGAAGCCCATGGGGATCATCCTAGTGCGAACTGATAGCTGATCACCTATCGGAAACCCCAGGACTCATTCTGGTTTCCGATCCGAACCGTCCATACGCTGATCGTCGCGTTGCCCCATCGCAGTGGCATCTCACAGGAAGCTCGCCTCATGACCGGACTGCCCGTCAGCACCTCCGCCGGCAACCCTGCCAGCACTCCCGCCGGCAACCGCGCCGGCAACCCCGCCATCCGGATCTCCGAGGAGGTCGCACAGGCCGTCGCCGCCGGCCGTCCGGTGGTCGCCCTGGAATCGACGATCTTCACCCACGGCCTGCCGCGACCGCGCAACCTCGCCGTCGCGCTGGAGGCCGAGGAGCGGCTGCGCGGCGCGGGCGTCGTCCCGGCCACCATCGGCGTGCACGCGGGCGTCCCCACGGTCGGCCTGAGCACCGAGCAGATCACCGAACTCGCCGCCGCCGACGGCCTGGACAAGGTCAGCCTGCGGGACCTGCCGGTGGTCGCCGCGCTCGGCCGGCACGGCGGCACCACCGTCGCCGCCACCGCCTTCCTCGCCCATCGCGCGGGTGTGCGGGTGTTCTCCACCGGGGGCCTCGGCGGCGTCCACTTCGGCGCCTCGGAGAGCTTCGACGAGTCCGCCGACATGACCACCCTGGCCGCCACCCCGGTCACCGTGATCAGCGCCGGGGTGAAGTCCATCCTCGACATCCGGGCCACCCTGGAGCGCTTCGAGACCCTCAACATCCCGGTCATCGGCTACCGCACCACCAAGTACCCCGGCTTCTACGTCACCGACTCCGGCCACGAGATCAACTTCGCCGTGCAGTCGCCCGAGGAGGCCGCCGGGATCATCGACGCCCGCGACCGGCTCGACCTGCCGCAGGCCGTCCTGATCGCCAATCCGGTCGATCCGGCCAAGCAGCTGCCGCCGCAGGAACTGGACGGCATCCTGGCCCGCGCCTGGGCCGAGGCCGAGCGCCGGGGCATCACCGGCAACGCCTCCACCCCGTTCCTGCTCGACCACATCCAGCGCGACACCGGGGGCCGCAGCCTGGAGGTCAACGTCGAGGTCTACCGCGGCAACGTGCGCCTCGGCGGCGAGATCGCCACCGCCCTGGCCGCCCGGGCCGGCGGGTCCGCCGCGTCCACCGGGGCCTGACCCGTGCTCGGGGTGCTCGGCGACCTCGTCGAGGACATCGTGGTCTGGGTCGACGGCCCGCTGCGCCACGGCACCGACTCCGACGCCCGGGTCTTCCGGCGGCGCGGCGGCAGCGCGGCCAACGTCGCCTGCTTCGCCGCCGGGCAGGTCCCGGCCCGCTTCCTCGGCTGCGTCGGAGCGGACCCGGTCGGGGACGGCGTCGTCGCCGAACTCGGCGGCCACGGCGTGGACGTACGGGTGCAGCGGCACGGGCAGACCGGCAGCATCGTGGTGCTGATCGACCAGGACGGCGAGCGGACCATGCTGCCCGACCGCGGCGCCGCCACACTGCTGGAACGAGTCCCGGACGACTGGCTGACCGGCCTGAGCCACCTGCACGTGCCCGCGTACTCCTTCGACGGCGAGCCGGTCGGCCGCACGGCGCTCGACGCGCTCGCCCGGGTCCGGCGGGCGGGCGGCACCACCTCGGTGGACGCCTCCTCCACCGGCATGCTGGAACAGTTCGGACGGGAGCGGTTCCTGCGCCTGCTGGCCGAGTTGGCGCCCACGTTCGTGTTCGCCAACCGCTCCGAGTCGGCCTTCCTGGGGCTGCTGCTGGACGGGCTGCCGGGGCCGGAGCGCGCCCGGCTGGCGGCCACCACGGTGGTCACCAAGGCGGGGGCCGAGGCGACAACCGTCGACGTGCCGGGTGAGGGGCTGTTCACGGTACCGGTACCCCCGGTGGCGGAGGTGCGCGACCTCACCGGGGCCGGCGACGCCTTCGCGGCGGGCTTCCTGGCCGGGTTCCTGGACTCCGGCGACCTCCGCCTGGCGGCCGGGCTCGGGCACCGCAGCGCCGCCCGGGTGCTGGCCGTGCCGGGGGCTTCGCTGGGGGTTTCACAGGGGGCTTCGCAGGGGGTTTCGCTGGGGGAGCCGGGGCAGGGGTAGGGCGGGCCACTACGGGTGCTGTTACTGCAGGTGTGGTACCTACGGGCGGCTGCAGTAACGACATCCGCAGTGGGGTGGGCTACTTCTGCAGTGCGTCCTTGCGCAGGAAGTGCTTCAGTCGCTGCCACGTCCAGGCGTTGATCACGTCCTCGGTGGTGAGCCAACCACGCTGCGCCGTACCGATGCCGAAGCGCGGGTAGGCGAGGTGGCCGGTGGCGTGGGCGTCGCTGTCGATCGCGAAGCGCACCCCGTGCCGTTTGGCCCGGAGGACGTCCTCGTCGCGCAGGTCGAGCCGCTGCGGGGAGCTGTTGATCTCGATCGCGGTGCCGGTGCGCGCGGCGGCCGCGAACACCGCGTCCAGGTCGACGTCGATCGGCCCGCGCCGGCCGATCCGGCGGGTGGTGAGGTGGCCGATGACGTGGACGTACGGGTTCTCGCAGGCGCGGATCAACCGGCGGGTCTGGGCGGCGCGGTCGAGGTTGAAGTGCGAGTGCACGGAGGCCACGCAGACGTCGAAGCCGGCCAGGAACTCCGGCGGCCAGTCCACGCCGCCGTCCGGTCCGATGTTCAGTTCGGTGCCGTGCAGCAGGCGCAACTTCTTGTGGCGGTCGGCGAGTCGGCGCAGTTCCTCGCGCTGGGCGAGCATCTTCTCGTCGGTCATCCGCTGCATCACCAGGTCCGGCGCGTGGTCGGTGACGGCGTAGTAGGAATAGCCGCGGGCCGCCGCCGTGTCGATCATCTCGGTCAGGGTGGCCAGGCCGTCGGTCAGGTCGGTGTGGGTGTGGAGGTCGCCACGCAGGTCCGACTCCCGGATCAGCTCCGGGAGTTCGCCGT
This sequence comes from Kitasatospora sp. NPDC127060, assembly GCF_042724935.1. NCBI lineage: Bacteria > Bacillati > Actinomycetota > Actinomycetes > Kitasatosporales > Streptomycetaceae > Kitasatospora > Kitasatospora sp. NPDC127060. The sequence continues at coordinate 55,574 of NZ_JBHXEG010000043.1, read as the reverse complement.
TCAGCGCGGCCTCGATCTCGCCGCGGTCCTCGCGCAGCGTCGGCGGGATCCAGGGCAGGCCGAGCGCCGCGTACACCTCGTCCTCGGAGGCGGACACCACTTTGGCGCCCTCCTGCGCCTTGCCCTTGCCGGCCCCGGTGTCGCCGGTGGCCTTGGCCCCCCTGGCCCCCTTGGCGTCCCCGGCCCCCTTGGCGCCTTTGGCGCCGTCCTTCCCGGCGTCGCCGCCGACCTCGAACAGCCCGTACTCGGAGAGCTTCAGACCGGCACGCACCGCCATCGTGCGCAGCTTGATGTTGTGCGCCTTCGACCCGGTGAAGTAGACCAGCGCGGCGCCCCAGTCCTCCTCGGGCACGACCCGCAGGTCGACCTGGATCCCCTGGGTGGTGCGGACCGAGGTCTTGGTCGGCCCGCTGCCGATCACCTCGGTCACGTACGGGAGTTCGGTGAGCGCGGCCATCAGCGGGGCGGAGTCGGCGGCGGTCGCCAGCACGTCGATGTCGCCGACCGTCTCGCGCATCCGGCGCAGCGAACCGGCGTACGCGCAGCGGGTGCAGCCGGGGACGGCGGACAGCGCCGCGACCAGCTGCTCGGCCAGCTCGGTGGCGGCGTCGAGGAGGGTCCGGCCGCCGGACTGCCGCATCAGCTCGATGCCGTGCAGGATCTTCTCCCCGCTGCGCTCGCCGAATCCGGCCACACCGGTCAGCTTGTCGGCGCGGATCGCACCGGCGAGTTCGTCCACCGAGGCGATGCCGAGGTCGCGGTAGAGGGCGAGGGCGCGCTTGGGCCCGACACTGGGGACGGCCATCATCTCCCGTACACCGGGCGGGATCTCGGCGCGCAGGGCCTCCAGCGCGGGGATCTCGCCGGTGGCGAGGTACTCGGCGATCTTCTCGGCCGTGGACTTCCCGACGCCGGGGATCTGCTGCAGTCCCTTGACGTCCAGACCGGCCACGTCCTCGGGGTGGCCGCCGACGGCCCGGGCGGCCTTCTCGTAGGCGCGGGCCCGGAAGGCGTCCCCGCCGGTGATGTTGATCAGGTCGGCGTACTCCTGGAGCAGCTCCCTGACCTGGTCGTTGAGCCGGGGCATGGGGCAAGTCTAGGGTCGGAGCCCGCCGTTCGCCGCGCGGTGCGCACCAGCGGCGCCGTCTGCCTCCTACGCCTGCGCCCACGCGTACGGCTTCGTACACCTGCGCCTACACCTGCGCCTGCGCCTACGCCTGGGGCTACGCCTACGGTTACGCCTGTGCCTGCTCCCTAGTCGTAGGCGACCGCGAGCAGCAGCACCACGGTGAGGCCGCCGCCGGGGGTCGGCTCGACCGCGAGGCGTCCGCCCGCCGCCACCACCAGGCTGTGCAGGGCGGGGCCCACCGGTCCGCTGGCCCGGACGCCCGCCAGCAGCCATTCGCGGGCCTCGGGGGGCTCGTACGTTCCGCGGTCAGATATTCGTATCTCGACCCGTTCCCGGCTTCGGCCCGCCGTGCCGCGCCCGCTCGTGCCGTGCCCTGTCGTGACCTGTCCGGTGATGTCCGGCTCGGCCGCGGTACGGGGCGCCGCCGGGCCGGGGCGGGTGACGTCCGCCCGGACCAGCACCCGGCTGCCCAGCGGGCTGCGCCGGATCGCGTGGTCGAGCAGCCCGGCTACCGCGGCCTCCATCCGGCGGGCGTCCCCGGCCACCACCGGCAGCCCGGGCGCGAGCCGGACCGTGACGGCCACGGCCCGGCCGCCGCCGCGAACCACCCGGCGCACCACCTCGGCGACCTGCACGTGTCGTGCCTGCGGCTCGCACCCGGCCTGCCGGCCGGTCCAGCTCAGCCGGTCGAGCTCCGTGCGGGACAGTGTCCGGGGGCCGGCCATCGCCGTCGGCGGGAACGGCCCGAGGCCGTCCGGAGCGCCCCCGTCGTCCTTGCGATCGACGGCGCCAGCGCCGCCCACGCCGCCGAGCGCGCCGAGCGCTCGGGCCCCCGAAGCGACGTAGCCCCAGAGCTTCCCGCGTGTCATTGCCCTGCCCCTCGTGCCTGACCGGTGGCCGTCATCGATTCCGCGGCCGACCGGGGCGGGCCATTCTCCCGGGCCCTAGATGACAGCCTGCCCTTCCGCCGCCCGGGTGACAATCCGGCCCCGGGGCGCGAAGCGGGGCGGGGCCCCCGCCGACCGGCGGGTGAGCGGTCCGCCGACCGGCGGGGCGGGGCCGGTGCGGTGGCCGAGCGAGCGGGCGACGGGAAACCGCGCCACCGGGCGACGGGCAGCAGGGCAACCGGGCGACGGGCAACCAGGCGGCGGGCAACCGGGCGACCGCAAAGAAGAATTCGCAAAAAACCCTTTGCAAACACTTCTTTGCAGTCCTAGGCTCCTGGCCATGACCGAAGACCGCGGCTGGAAGCACAGCGACGACCCGCACGTCGTCCTCACCGCCAAGGGCATGAGAGCGATGGCCCACCCCGTGCGGATGCAACTGGTCGGGCTGCTGCGCAAGCACGGCCCGTCCACGGCGACCAGGCTCGCCGAGCGGCTGGGGCTCAACTCCGGAGCCACCAGCTATCACCTGCGCCAGCTCGCCGCTGCGGGCTTCGTCGAGGAGGACACCGAGCGCGGCAACGCCCGGGAGCGGTGGTGGCGTTCGGCGCACCGGATGACGGTCTGGACGGGGGAGGACATGGCGGACGAGGAGCCCGGGGCGGCCGTCGGCTTCCTGCGCTCCGTGCTGGCCAGCCACACCCTGACCGCCCAGCGGGCGCTCGACGCCTTCGAGACGATGCCCAGGGAGTGGCGCAGAACGGTCGACTTCAGCGACGTGCTGCTCCAGCTCACGCCGGCCGAAGCGGAGCAGCTGACGGCCGAACTGTTCGCGGTGCTCCGGCGCTACCGCCGGGTCGGCGCCGGCGGGTCGGTGCCGGAGGGCAGCGAGCAGGTGTCCGTCGCGGTCCACGTGCTGCCCGATCCGCAGGGGCAGCCGGAGCCGGAGGAGGGGAGCGCCGAATGACCAGCAGCATCGCCGATCCGCCGGCCCGCACCTTACGGCCGCTGGCCGGGGTGCTCGCCGCCACGGCGGTCTCCCTGACCGGGACGCGGATCTCTGCCATCGCCCTGCCCTGGTTCGTCCTGGCCACCACCGGCAGCGCCACCCTGACCGGGCTGGTCGCCTTCGCCGAGATGACGCCGTACGTGCTGGTCAAGGCGCTGACCGGGCCACTGGTCGACCGGCTCGGGCCGCGCGTGGTGTCCTGGACGACGGACGCGGTGAGTGCCGTCGCCGCCGGGCTGGTCCCGCTGCTGCACGCCCGAGGGATGCTGCCGTTCGGGCTGCTGCTGGCGATGGTCGCGGTGATCGGTGCGATGCGCGGGCCGGGGGACTTGGCCAAGTCGGTCATGGTCCCGGAGGCGGCCGACCACGCCCGGGTACCGATGGAGCGGGCCACCGGGCTCTCGGGGGTCACCGAACGACTGGCCTCCACGATCGGCCCGGCGGTCGGCGGCGGGCTGGTCGCACTGGTGGGGCCACTTGCCGGGCTGGCGGTCAACGCGGGCACCTTCGCGCTCGGGTCACTGATCATCGCCCTGGCGCTGCCGCCGGGCATGGGCCGCGCGGCGGCTCCGGGCACGGTGCCCACCGAGGCCCCGGGCGAAGGCGAGCCGAACGGCGGCGGCTACTGGCGGATGTTCCGGGAGGGCTTCGACTTCCTGCGGACCGAGCCGCTGCTGCTCACGGTGATAGTCATGGTCGGCATCACCAACCTGCTCGACGCCGGGTTCACGACGGTCCTGCTGCCGGTCTGGGCCCGGGAATCCGGTGGCGGACCGGCCGCGATCGGCCTGCTCGGCAGCGTCCTGGGCGTCACGGCGGTGATCGGCAGCCTGATCGCGGCCGCGCTGGCCCACCGGCTGCCCCGCCGTACGGTCTTCTTCGCCGGCTTCCTGATCGCCGGGGCACCGCGCTACCTGGTGCTCGCACTGGACGCGCCGATGTGGGTGGTGGTCACGGTCTTCGCGTTGGGCGGCTTCGGGGGAGGCTTCCTCAACCCGATCCTCGGCGCGGTCCTCTTCGAACGGGTGCCCCGCCACCTCCTCGGTCGCGTCCACGCCCTCGGCGACTCCCTCGCCTGGGCCGGCATTCCCCTCGGTGGCCTCCTCGCGGGCGCGGCCGTCGCCCTGGTCGGCCTGATACCCGGCCTGCTCACGGCCGGCGCCCTGTACTTCGCCACCACCACGCTGACCGGCCTGCGGCCGGAATGGCGGGAGATGGACCGGCTGCGGGGGCACAGGGGAGCCAGGGCCGATGGGCAGGCACGAGCTGAAGAGGGCGCGGCAGAGGCGGCGCGGCCCTAGGCGGGGCGGTTCTAGGCGGGGCGGGCCCGTCCGGCGTTCACCGGTCACCGACGGCCCGTGGGTGGGTGTCCCGCCCAGTGGAGGAGCAGGAGGCTGGCCAAGGCAGCGAGGGCGCACCAGGTGGAGACGAACGCGAGCCGCCAGAGCAGGGCGCAGAGCATCGCGCCCACTCCGGTGAGCAGACCGAGGCGGCGGAGCAGACGGTCGCCGCTGACCAGGAGGGAGCCGACCGTGGTGAGGAGGTAGCCGGTGAGCAGAAGGGCCGGGTGAGGGATGCCGATGGCGTAGCCGAGGGTGTGGCCGTGCCGGGTGGCCGTCACCGGGTGAGCGGCGACGGCGGCCGCGAGCGGGACCGCCACTGCCGCGCCCAGCAGCGCCAGCAGCGCGAGTGCGCGGCGTCGGCCGGGGCCGGCCGGGTGCCCGGGTTCGTGGGCTGCGCACCAGACCCCGACCGGGACCAGCACGGGCAACAGCGGCAGGGCGATCACCGCCCAGGTGGTGCGGGCCGCCCCGGCGAGGGCGGACGGCAGTGCACCGTCCGTACCGAGCCAGACCAGTGCCTCGACGAGCTGGTGCACGCCCAGTACCAGCGGGAGCGCGGCGAGCGGCAGCCGCTGCGGCCTCCCGGACCACCGGGCGCGCACCAGACACGCCACGCCGACGCCCGCGACCGCCGAGCCGGCCACGGCGTCCGCCTGGGCGCTCCAGCACATCGGTCCGCCTGCCCGTGCTACTCGCGTTTACGGTTCGCGCCGGTGTCGCCGCGACCGCCCGGCTCCCGGCCGCCGTCACCGTTGCCGCTGCCATCGCCGCCATCAGCGTTGCCGTTGCCACTTCCGTCACCGGGCCGGTCCTCCGGCGGAACCCCGATGCTCTCCAAGGTGTCGCGGACACTGCCGGGCATCGCCGGATGTCGGCCGATCACGATCACCCCGATCACGATCGCCACCAGCCCGGCCGCCTGCCAGGCCAGCGCGCCGGGGGTGACCCGCAGCCGGTCACCGAGGAAGCCGACCGCGCAGGCGATCCCGGACAGTGGCTGGGCGGCGGTCAGCGCCGGCAGCGACATCCGCAGCGGGGCGGCCTCGAAGGCGCTCTGCACCAGCAGCAGTCCGACTACGCCCGCCACCACCACGGCATACGGCTGCCAGGTGCGCAGCACGACCATCAGCCCGTCGTGGTCGAGGCGCTGGGTGGTGGTGCGGGTGAGCGCGTCCTGGAGGCCGTAGAGCAGTCCAGCGGCGAGTGCCAGCAGGGTGGCCTCCTCGAACAGCGGCAGCCGGCGGGCGAGGGTGACCAGCAGCAGGGTCAGCCCGACCACCGTGCCGACCACCAGCCAGTGCCGCAGCTCCCCGGCGGGCGGACCGCCGCCGGTCGGCTGCCCGGCCACGATGAAGGCCGTCACCCCGAGGCCCAGCAGCAGCACCCCGGCCCAGCCGGAACGCCCGAGGGTCTGACGGGTGAGCACCCGGGAGAGTGCCATGGCGAAGATCAGGTTGGTCGCCAGCAGCGGCTCGACCAGGGACACCTCGCCCTGGTTGAGCGCGAGCGCGGAGAGGAGCAGACCGCTGACCATGAACCCGGTGCCGAGCAGCCACTCGGGCATCCGTATCAGGTCCAGCAGCAGACGCCAGCGCAGCAGGTCGGCACGGGGAGCCCGTTGCGCCGCGTGCTGCTGGAGGACGAAGCCGAGTCCCAGACAGCAGGCCGCGCTCAGAGCGAGGAGGAAGACCGCCACGGAGGGACCACCAGGTTGTCGCTGCCCCGCGCCGCGCCGGCGGTTCCGGGGGAGGGTTCGGCGGTCGCGGCACGCTTCCGCCAGCGTACCGCCGGGGCGGCGGCCGGGCCGATCGGACGCGGCGGATCCGTACCGGCCACCGCCGCGAAAGCCGCGCTTGCCGCCACGGGTGGGGCGGGCGCACGCTGGTGTGAGCGGCCGCCACGGGCCCACCGCCCGGGTCGGCCGGGATCGGCGACGGGGGCCGCCGCCAGGAGGTGTGGCATGCACAACCAGTGGGACGTGGAGCTCAGCTTCGACGAAGACGGCGTGCACACGGTGTGCGACGCCAGGTTGACGGGCGCGAGGGCGCCGGGCCTGAGCGCGCACGGTGAGGCCGAGAAGAGTGCGGAGGACCGCCCGCTCGCCAGGATCGGCGAGGAGGTCGCGGCCTCGCGGGCCCTGGAGGAACTGTCCCGCAAGCTGCGGGCCCAGGCCACCGGCGAGATCGAGGACGAGGGGCACCGCCCGGGCTACCTGATCTACTGACGGCGCCGTCCACTGACGGCGCCGACGCATCCGGCCGCCCGGGCCGCCCGGGCGGTATGGCCGTGTGAGCACGACCCTCCCCGGGGCGTCTTCGGCCGGTGCCAGCCCCGGGGGTTGGCGGGCCGGTGGTCGATGGCCGTCGTCCGGGAACGCGTTCCCGGCCTCGCTGTCGCCCGTCATGGCGAGGTACCGGATCCGGCCCGCCACCGCAGCCGGCGTGATCTCCCCGGCCGGGAGCCGGCCCGCCAGGTGGTGGAGCAGGCAGCGGTCGGCCGTCCGCTCGTCCGGCCGGGTCGTGCCGAGTTCCTCGAACTCCTTCAGCGCCTCGCGGAAGACCTCGAAGGGCGCCTGGACCGCCCGCCCGTCCGGTGCTCGGCCACCACCCCGAGCCGCAGCAGACCACCCAGCACCCCGGCCGCCACCCCCCACCCCCGCTCCCACGACACCCCGCCGCCCCCTCGCGGCGCCCGTCGACCTGCGGGCTTCGCCGCACCCGGTGACACGGGGGGTGTTCGGGATCCGGGAGGCGGCGCCGTCCCGGTCCGCCGTCGGTCGCCAGGGTTCCGCGTCCCGTTCCAGCGTTCCAGGCTCGTTGCGTTCCCGCTGGTCAGTGCCCGTTTCGGCGTTCCACCTTCCCCATCGTGCCGGTGGATCTTCCGGCCGGGACGGATCGGTCCGCAAGCTCTGGTCATCGAGTCGACGAACCGCTCGACCGAACGCCGAAAGGGGCCCGACCAGATGTCCGTCCGCACTTCCCGCACCCGACTGATCACCGCTGCCGCGAGCATCGCTCTCGCCACCCTCTCGCTGACCGCCTGCGGCAACGACAACGGCAGCGCGGACGGCAAGGCCGCGGCCGCCCCCTCGGGCACGGCCACCCCGTCGGCCACGGCCCGCCCTACCCAGGAGGCCACCGCTGCGGCCTCCGCCTCGACCACCGGCACCGCTGCCGGCACCACCTCTACCGGTGCCGGTGCTGCCGCTGACCCCGGCACCGCCCCCAAGACGCCCGCCGCCCCCAAGCCCGCCACGAAGGCCCCCGCCCCTCAGGCCCCGGAGGCGGCCAAGCCCGTCACCTGCACCGCCGCCACCACCAAGACCACCGCCGCCCCGCTCAACCGCCCCGTCAACCACCTGCTGCTCACCGTCACCAACACCGGCACCGCCATCTGCTACCTCTACGACTACCCGGCCCTCCAGTTCGGCCAGGCCCAGTCCGTCCCGCCGGTCATCGCCGACTCCAAGCCCCAGGCCGTCGTCACCCTCCAGCCAGGCCAGTCCGGCTACGCCTCCGTCAACCTCTCCTCCACCGACGGCACCGACAACACCAACGGCTACACCTCCACCACCCTCGACCTCTACTTCCACGGCCCCTCGGGCAACGAGAGCGTCGGCCCCGCCGCCCACCCCGCCCTGCCCACCAAGGGCGTCTACCTCGACGACTCCCTCAAGACCACCTACTGGCAGCAGTCCATGGACGACGCCACCTCCTGGTAACCGCCACCCGCACCACCCCGCCGGCCCGAGAGAAACGGACACCCCACCATGCACAAGACCCGCAGGATCGCCCGCCTCCTGGCCGTCTACACCGGTGCGGCCCTCCGGATCCTCGTCCTCGGCACCCCGGACGACCCCGACCTCACTCGGAAGGCGGGCCTGGTCCGCCGCTGACGCCCCACACCGCGACTCTTCAGCCCGGGCTGCGAGGACCGCCGACTCGGCCTGACGCCAAAACCGGGACGTCCCGCCGAAGGAACTCGGAGGTTGCTGCGGCACATAGCCGAAGCGTTGGAACGATGCTGGAGACCGTCGCCCGGTGTCTGGACCTGGCCGATTGGAAGGGGCGGTGAGGGGCACCGCACTTGGACAGGACACCCTGCAGCCCCGACGCGGCGAGGCAGGTACGGCCCGGCACGTCCTCGTCGAGGTGTTCGTCCGCCCAGCGGACCAGCCGGATCACGTTGTCGCCACCGCACCAGACATTCGTCCACAGGCTCAGCTCGGCGGAGTCCAAGCATGTTGCGGCTGTCACGACATGGCGTGGGTCAGGCCTGTTTGCCGGGCGGTGAGGACGGCCACGAACCGTTGGGCGGGGTCCTCGGCGTCGAGCAGGCCACGCAGCCAGCCGATCACCTCGGGCGGTCACTCCATGGCAGTGTGCTGAAGCAGCTGTCCGGCGGCGTGGACGAGTCAGGGCTGCGCGGCCGCGTCCGGCTCGTCCTGCCAGCGTTCGGCGAGCGCCTGCAGGACCAGGTCGGCGTGGTCAGCGGACTGGGCGTGCGGGAATCCGACCAGCCGCCGGATCGCGGGATCGGCATACCGGAGCAGCGCCAGCAGGCGCGGGGCGGCTTGGGCCCATGCTCCGGGCCAGGGCCCGATCGACGAACTCGGGCATTCGCTGCCGCGAGCCCTCCGCGAGGTGGCCGACGAGATCGAGCGCTTTCCGACGCAAGGCGAAGGCCGGGTCGACGGCCCGGTCTGCCAGGATCGACAACAGCGGGGAACGGCGGGCAGGTCGGACCCTCGCCCATGACGGATGGATTCCCGCTGGCTCACGGCGGCCAGGTCCGCGCGCTCAGGGTCGGAACCGTCGGCGAACTCGGTCAGCAGCTGAGGAATTCGACCTGCCGAGTCGTAGTGCTCGTGCAGTTGGTCCCACGCGACGTTCGTGGGTGTGGGCATGGGCATCGCGTCCTGGTACATCCAGGCGACTTCTTGACGGATCGGGCCGCTGACGGGCCGTTCGAAGATCGGTGTGCGGATGCAACGTCGCCCGGCGCTGTCCCATCCTCGCATTCCGGGACCTGCGGCGGGCCGTCAGCGCGTCGCCTCCCCGAGTGTGCGCGGCGCCGTGGTCGGTGCCGCCGTCCGGCCCGGCGGACGGTTCGGGCCACTGCTCCTGGAACATCGTCGCCCAGGGCCCGTTCGCCAATGGGCCGGGGCCCCCCGTCGCAGATCAGTGCGACGGGGTGGCCCCGGCCGAGCGAGCATCAGGTTGTCAGGGCTTCACCATCAGGGCACGCCTTAGCCTGATAGTGGGACCTGGGTTTGGCTGCGATGCAGTTCAGCTTCTTACGAGGGCGTTCCACTTCTGGGCGGGGGTGTTGTTGCAGTCCCATAGTTGCAGGCGGGCGGTGTTGGTCGCGGTGCCGCCGGGGAGGTCGATGCATCGGTCGGATGCAGGGTTGTAGAGGCTGCCGTCGGGTCGGGGGAGGAAGGTCTGGCTCGGGCCGCTGTTGCAGCTCCACAGCTGAAGGAGGGTGCCGTTGACGGTGCCGGCGTTGGTGGCGTCGAGGCAGCCGCCGAGGGCGCGCAGGGTGCCGTCGGGCTTGAAGGTCCAGTTCTGGGCGGCGTTGGAGTTGCAGTCCCACAGCTGGACGGCGGTTCCGGGTGCGGTGTTGGCGCCGGCTATGTCGATGCACTTGCCGGTCTGGGCGGCGTAGGTGATGGGGCTGTTCTCGGCGTAGGTGCTCACGGCTCCGGTCATGGGGGTGTCCCAGGCGTAGCCGGGGCCGGTGGTGGGGTGGCCGGTGGAGACCTGGATGATGCCGCCTTGGGTCATGCCCCAGAGGGTGGGTGATCCGGTGCCGGTGAGGTCGCCGTCGGAGCCGACGACGGGCCAGGTGGCGCTGGTGATGTTGGTGCCGATCTTGGTGCCGGCGTCGATGCCGGTGAGGGTGGGGTAGCTGGAGCTGCGACCGAAGGGGCCTATGACGGTGATTGTGCCAGTGGTGAAGGTGTAGCCGCGCAGTTCTCCGGTGCTCTGGTCGCGGGTCCACAGGCCGGGGTGGCCCTGGCCGGTCCAATCGCCCGGGGTAATCAGGTCTAGGCTCTTCCAGCCGGTGGCGGCGAGTTTGGTGGGCGAGCCGAAGGTACCGTCGCCGATGGCGGGGTAGAACCAGAGGGCGCCGGTGCCGTCCGGGCTGGTCTCGATGGTGAACAGGCCGGTGCGGTTGAGGAACTTCTTGCTGGTGTCGAGTTTGGTGGTGCTGGGGTCGCCGCTGGCGGCGATCTGCAGCGTGGTGGACCAGTCGGTCGCGTTGTAGCCGGTGCAGTCGGTGAGCTTCGGGTCGCAGGCGGGCTTGGCCAGGGTGTACTTGGAGTCGAAAGTTCCGGTGACGCCGGTGTTGCCGGGGTTCTTGTAGAAGTAGAGGTTCTGGTCGCCGTCCTTGTGGACGATGAGGTCGTCGACGTTGTTGCCGCCGCGCAGGCTGCCGCGGTGGGTGATGCGGTAGTTGGCCCAGGAATCCTGGCTGGGGGAGTTGGCCTTCGGGGCGGCGAGAGGGGCCGTTACGCCGGTGGCGGGGATGCTGTAGGCGCGCAGGTCGCCGTTGGGGTCGGCGGTGACGATGTCGGGCAGGGCGTCACCGGTCACGTCGCCGAAGGTCGGCGCGGGGCTGTTCGGGTTCCAGGGGGCGTAGAAGGCGTACTGGGCGACGGGGGAGAGGTTGCCGGCGTTGTCCTCGGCCTGGATGTAGAGGACGTTGGTGCCCCAGCGTCCGGCGGTCACCTGGATCTGACCGGTGGGCATGTCGCCGCCGCACTTCCAGGTGGAGTCGGCGAGCTGGGGGTCGAAGCTCCAGCGCAGGCAGACCACGCCGGAGGTGTAGCCGCCGCTCGGGTTGGGGTCGGTGGCGGTGAAGGGGACGCCGCCGCTCTGGCCGGCGTAGATCTGGGGGGCCTGCCCGTTACCGGCGGGCGGGAACTGCTTGCTGGTGTCGGCGACCGTCGTGGGGAAGGTGACGGTCGGCGGGGTGAGGTCGACCTTGAAGTAGCAGGCCGGGGTGGAGGCGGACCAAGGGGTGTCGTCCAGGCCGTCCAGGGCCATCATGCCGTAGCCGTAGGCGTGGCCGTCCTGGATGACATCGGCCGGGACCTGGAAGCTGGTGGTGCTGCCGCTGCTGACGTAGGGGGTCTCGCCCTTGGCGACGTCGGGGACACCAGGGACGTTGTAGTCCCAGATGTGGTCCCAGGTCTTGACCTGCGCCTGGGTGGGACTGGTGACGTTGGCATTGAGCCAGACGGCGTTGTTCTGCGCGGACCCGGCACCGAGCCACGCCCAGTCGTTCGCGTTGCCGTCACCGCAGGCCTGGTTGGTCGCCGCGGGGCTGACCGTGGTGGGCGCGGGCCACACCGCCGGGTTGGTGGGGACGTTGGGCGCCCGGTCGTACTGGACGGACAGCGCCGGCTGGTAGGTGAACCGCTTGAACGCGTACTGGTTGCTCTCGTCGCCGTAGAGGCCGAACGTCAGCTGCCCGTAGTTGACGTACTGCTTCATCGCGCCGGTGATGTCGAAGCTGAACGGCACGTTGTCGTGGCACGGGTCCTGGCCCGAGCCGCCGACCAAGGCCGTGCCGAGCGAACCGCCGTTCTGTGAGGGCTGGTTGGACCAGTGGGTGCCGTTGCCGATCGGCCCGGTGACGTAGAGGTTCAGCGGGTAGTTGGTGGTGCAGGACCAGTCGGCGGAGACGTACTCCTGCATGGTCATCGTCGCGGAGTGGATGACCGCACCGTTGAGTGCGTTGATGTCGAACTGGTAGAAGCTGCGCTCGATGTCGGCGGGTGAGCAGCTGCCGCCGTTGGGGTAGGTGCCGCACTTGCCGACACCCGGGTGGTCGGCGTCTCCGCTGCCCTGGCGCATCCAGTTGTTGGAGCCGTCGTGGGCGGACTGGACCCAGGTCCAGGAGTTGCCCCACTGGGTCCAGGGAAGATAGTCGGGGTCGATGTAGTACGGGGCGGTGCCGTGGGCCAGGAGGTCCTGGTCGGGGGTGAGGTCGATCCCGGTGTCGGTGGCCTTGACCGGCATGGTGGAGACCTTTGAGGCCGCTCCGGGGCCGGCGTCGGAACTCGCGGCGGGGGCGGTGGTCGTGTCCGGCTGCGCGGCGGTGTCGGCGGCCGCCGACGCTCTGAACGTGAGGGCGCTCTTCACCACGGGCGCGGGCGTGCTCGCCGCGGGCGCGGTGGTGCTGTCCCACATCTGCGGTGTGCGGGAGACCCAGCGGGGCTTGCCGTCGGCACCGACGACGGTGACGTTTCCGTGGTCGTCGGTCTTGACGGAGACGCCGTCGACGGTGGTCCCGAAGTGCAGGTTCTTCAGAACCGGGTTCGCTGCGGCTGCCTGGGTCTTGACGACCAGCACGGTGGTCAGGCCACCGAGCTTGGTGGCGGTGACCTTCAGGTCGATGTCAGGTGCCACGGACGGATAGACCGCGCTGTCACCGCTGACGGTCGGCGTGGGCAGTGCGAACGGGGCGGACAGCGCGAGCTTCTTCCCGTCCGAACTGGTCATGGTCGCCAGCGGCCCGTCCCCGCCCTTGGACAGTGCCACCTGCCCCGCCGCCGACTTGGGGGAGAACGTGCCGTCCGGGTTGGCCGTAAGGGTGGCGTCCAGCGGCTGCCAGACACCGCCCCGTCGCACCCGCTGCTGCTCCAGGTGGCTGGTGAGCGCGAGGTGGCCTTCAGGGGTGGCGACGGTCTCGCTGTACTCGGTCGTGAGCGAGTCGACCGGGACGTTCTTCTGCGTGGCCTTGGCCTGGGCAATGGCCTGATCGGTCGCGTTGGCCGGTGGACGCTCCTGCATCTTCTGCGCGGTGGCGGCGTCGATCGCTGCCTGCGACGGCACGGTCGGTGTGTCAGCAGCGTGCGCGGTGGGCCCCGAGAGGCCGGTCGTGAGCGCGAGAACGGCAGTCACCGTCAGGGCCGCGAGTGGTGCACCGTTATGGCGGCGCTTTCTGTTCAAAACGGGAATCTCCCCCCAAAGAGCATGGCAAGGCCTGCATAGGCACAGATCAGAGGCACCGTAGGGGCGGGCACTGACATCGGCCAATTTCAATTCGCTGACGAAGTCCTGACTTGCAGCGAATTGGGTGATTCGTGGGCCCCCGTGAGAATCCTCACCAGTGACCAGGGCTTGACTGTCGGTAATCAGGGTTCGCTAGCATCCGTCAGTTCGGATACAGGACTTGGCCCCCATATTCGAGGGCCTAATGCTTGGGGGATGTAAAAGAGTGTCATTTACACAACGGTCAGGCTTCGAAAGAGCAAAGGGCTGGAGGGGGAGACTACGGGGACGGTTCGCGGCCGTTACGACGGCCGCCGTCCTCGGGTCGATGCTGGCGCCCCTGCCGCTCGCGGCAGCGGCGGGCGGGCCGGACTACTCGCGCAAGTGGTCGCCGCCGAACACCGCCTTGCCGAAGACTCCTTCGGTGGCCGGCCAGAACGCCGCACCGGTGCCGACCGCGAAGCCGGAACACCCGGTGCCTCCGACCTGGACGCCGCCGAGGGACCTGAAGCCGGTTCCGGGCGGCCACGCGTCGGTGACGCTCGGCTCCGCACCCGCGGCACACCCGCTGAGCGAGGGTGAGAAGCCCCAGGCCGGTGCGGAGGCCAAGGCCTCGGGACTCCCGGTCACCGTCGCGCCGCTGGCCGGCTCATCGGCCGCGGGTCAGACGATCCAGGTCGAGATGGCCGATGCCAAGGCCTCGGCGACAGCCGGGATCCCCGGCGTGGCGGTGACCCTCACCCGGCCCGGGTCGGGCGATGACGCACCCGTGCGACTGGGTGTCGACGCGTCGAGCCTGGACGCCGCGTTCGGCGCGAACTGGGCCGCTAGGGCCCACCTGGTGGTCCTGCCCGCCTGCGCAACGACAACGCCGCAGACCGCCGACTGCCGGAAGCAGACCTCACTCGAGTCCCACTACGACCCGGCGACGAAGAAGCTCGTCGCCGACGTGCCGCTGACCGGCACGGGCACGACCAAGGCCTCGACCACTCCGGCCACCAAGAGCGCCACCGACGCCTCTGGGGCGGCCCGTGCGGTGTACGCGGACTCCACTACCACCTCCACCACGGTCGGCGTCGTGTCCGGGGCATCCAGCGGAGCCGGAACCTACACGGCGACCAGCCTTAATCCCTCGCAGGCATGGACCGCTGGCGGTTCCTCAGGGTCGTTCACCTACGACTACCCGATCCAGACCCCGGCAACGCTCGGTGGGACGGCCCCGAAACTGGCGCTTTCCTACGACTCGTCCTCGGTGGACGGCAAGACCTCCTCGACGAACTCCCAAGCCTCCTGGATCGGCGACGGCTGGGACTATAGCCCAGGCTTCGTTGAGCGTTCGTTCAAGCCCTGTTCACTGGACGGCATCGCTGGCTCCGGCGACCAGTGCTGGACCGGCGCCAACATGATCCTCTCCCTGGGCAGCCACTCGGGCCAGCTGGTGCCAGACGACGCCTCCTGCCAGTCTGGCGCCCCCGCCTCGATGGAGCAGTCCAACTGCACCTGGCGGATTAAGAACGACGACGGCACCAAGGTGCAGTTCCTGACCGGCGCGACCAACGGCACGTGGAACGGCGCCTACATCAAGGTCACCGACACCGGCGGAACGGTGTCCTACTTCGGCCTGAACCATGTGCCGGACGCGAACGGCAACCCGACCACGCTCGGCGCGGACAGCAACTCAGCGTGGACCGAGCCGGTCTATTCCCCCAACAGCGGCGACCCGTGCTACGACCCGGCCAAGGGCCAGGCCTCATGGTGCCAGAGCGCGTGGCGCTGGAACCTCGACTTCGTCGTCGATCCGCACGGCAACCTCACTACCTACACCTACGCCCCCGAGACGAACTACTACTCCCGCGGTGGAGGCCAGAACAACGGCAACGGCACCAGCACCGCCTACACCCGCGCCGGCGTGCCCGCCACGATCGGCTACGGCCAGCTTCTCTCTGACCAGCTGAACAACAACGGCGCTTACGATCCCGCCGCGAAGCTCGTCTTCAACGCCTCCGAGCGGTGTGTCACCTCCAGTGCAGCCTGCGACCCGTCCCAGCGCACCGCGGCCAACGCGGCGAACTGGCCGGACGTTCCGCTGGACCAGCAGTGCGACGCCAACAGCCCGTGCACCAACTACGGCCCGACGTTCTGGACCACCAAGTGGCTAGCTTCTGTCGCCACCCAGGTCCGGATCAACGGCGTCTACCAGACGGTTGACTCGTACGCGCTCAACCACACGTTCCTCAACGCGCAGAACGCTACCGAGAACACCCAGGTCCCCTGGCTCGCCTCCATCCAGCGCACCGGACAGGACAAGCAGGCCACCGGTGACCCGATCACCCTGCCCTCGGTGTCCTTCACCGCCCAGCTACTGCCCAACCGGGTGGACGGCACCAACCTCGTGCCCGCGCCGCCGGCTTACAACCGGCCCCGCATCCAGCTGATCACCACCGAGACCGGCAGCACCATCGGCGTCAACTACGCCTCCGCCGACTGCTCACGGGCGAACAACGTCATGCCGGCCTCCGCGGATAGCGACACCCGCTCCTGCTACAACGTCAAGTGGAGTCCGCCCGGCTCCATCGCGGGCGCGGCGCCCGTGGACGACTGGTTCCTGAAGTACCCGGTCACCAGCCTCATGCTGAACCCGGCCACTCCGGGCTCGATTCCCATGGTGACCAACTACACCTACGGCAAGGCCGCCTGGCACCGGAACACCTCCGCTCTGGCCGACGACAAGTACCGGACCTGGGACCAGTTCCGCGGCTACGCCTCCATCACCGAGATATCCGGCAGCGGCAACGACGGGCCGCAATCGAAGAAGTCGACCACCTTCTACCAGGGCATGGACGGCGACCTGCTCGCCAACGGCAGCACCCGCAGCGTCCCCCCGGTCGCGGGCCCGATGGGCGCAGGAGCCACCGACTCCGACTGGCTCTCCGGCCAGAACCGTGAGAGCGACACGTACACCAGCGCGGACCCCGCTGGCAGTATCGTCGGCTACACGGTGAGCTCCTTCAGTGGTGGACCGGTCACCACCGCCACCCATAGCCAGGGCAAGAACCTGCCCGCTCTCCTCGCCCAGTACACGGCCACGACCGTTGTGCGCACAAGCAAGGCCCTCAAGGCTGACGGGACCTGGCAGACCAACAGCACCACCACTAACACCGATCCCTCACACGGGAACCGCATCGTCACCTCGCTGGACAGCGCCGACGGCCTGCCCGACATCTGCACCCGCACCGGTTACGCCGGCACAGATGCGCAGATCCTGGAAGTGCCGTCCGAGTCGGTCGTGGTCTCCGGTCAGAACGCCTGCACCGCGCCGGCAACAGCCACCAACACGGTCTCCTGGACACGGACCCTCTACGACGGACGGGACTTCGGGCAGCTCGGAACAGCTCATGACCCCACGGGCACACTGACCCTCGACCACTTCGACTCCACCGGAATCCCGCAGTTCAGCGCGGCCAACGCAGCCTACGACGCCTACGGGCGCATCACGAGTGCGACCGACCCCAACGCCACCGACAGCGCCCACCCGGGCGGGGCGGTCGTCACCACCACCTACACGGTGGCCAACGCGGGCGAACTGCCCAACGCCGTCACCGTCACCAGCCCCGCGCCCGCAGGTGCGAGCGACGCGGCCACCGGCCGGGCCATCACCACCACGTACGACACCGCGCGTTCACTGCCGCTGACGGCAACCGATCCCAACGGCCGCACAACCACCGAGGCCTACGACGCACTCGGCCGGCTGACCGGTGTATGGCTACCAGGGCGCGACACCAAGGCCAGCGCCAACAAGACCTTCGCCTACACACTCCCCGGCGTGGTCAACAACGCTGCAGTTCCTCCGACCGTGATCAGCTCGGACCTGCTCAAGGACGGCCACTACGCCGTCAAGATCGACATCATGGACGGCGAGGGACGGATCGTTCAGTCCCAGGCGACCCCGGCACTTTCCGCCTACACGGGCCGCCTCATCACCGATACCGTGTACGACTCGCAGGGACGCGTCACGAGGGCCAACAGCCCCTGGTACAACAAGGACACCGCGCCCAGCACCACACCGTTCCAGACCACCACCAACAAGGTGCCGGCGCAGACCTACAACGTCTACGACGGCCTCGGCCGACCTGTGACACAGCAGTTCGTCGCCTACGGGGCCACGCAGGCCACCACCACAACCACCTATCCCGGCACCGACCGCATCGACGTCACACCACCCGCAGGCGCCACGCCCAAGTCAGCCGTCACCGACGCACGCGGCCACAACACCCAGCTGTGGCAGTACAAGACCGCCACCGCCACCGGAAACCCGGCCGATGCGGATGTGACCTCCTACACGTACACGGTTGACGGCCACCTGGCCACGCAGAAGGACGCGGCGGGTAACACCTGGACGCACGGCTACGATCTGCGCGGCCGTGAGACGACGGCGTCCGACCCTGACACCGGTACCGCGACCAAGACGTTCGACAGCGAGGGCCACGTGGCCTCCGCCACCGACGGACGTGGTCAGACCATCTCCTACACCTATGACCTGCTCGGCCGTGTGACCGGCACGTTCTCCGGAGCGGTCAGCACGGACCACCAGCTGACCGGCTTCACCTACGACACCGTTCTGAAGGGCAAGCCCGCCACTTCGACGCGCTACGTCAACGGCGCCTCCGGAATCGCCTACACCAACTCCATCCTGGCGTACGACACCGCCTACCACCCGACCACGACCACCATCACGATCCCGGGCACCGAGATCGGCCAGGGCACCACCCCCTTCACCTACACCTACCAGGCACTCTACGACCCCATCACCGGCGCGCTGACGGACGACGACCGTTCAGCCGTGGGGGACATCGCCGAAGAATCTCTCACCTACCACTACGACAACAACGGCCCGCTGAGCGACTTCGGCGCCTACGGGGGAGCCACCTACGACCTGTCCTCGGACTGGGACGCGTACGGTCGCAACATCCGCTCCACCATGAACCCGTGGGGCACCCAGGTAGTCGTCACCAACACCTACGACGAGTCCACCGGTCGCCAGCTGTCACAGTTCGTCGACAAGCAGACCGCCGCAAGCGGAGCTGTCCAGCAGCTCTCCTACACCTACAACGCGGCCGGCCAGATGACGGCGATCCGGAACATCCCGGACAACACCCCGTCCTCCACCGACCTCCAGTGCTTCGATTACGACTACCTCGGCCGGCTGACCAACGCCTGGACGGACACCGGAACCCTCACCCAGGCCGCCCAGCCCACCGTCGGAGGTATCGGCGCCTGCGCCAACTCCACTCCCACCAGCGGTGTCCAGGCCCCCCTGAAGACCACGGTCGGTGGCCCCGCTGCGTACTGGCAGAGCTACGGCTACGACCTCACCGGCAACCGCACCCAGCTCATCCAGCACGACCCCTCCGGTGACAGCACCAAGGACACCACCACCAACCAGAGCTTCCCGGCAGCCGGGAAGGTGAACTCGCCGGCTACGGGGCCCAACACCGGTGGAGGAACCGGCGGCCCGCACGCCCTGTCGTCCTTCACCACCACCTCCCCGAGTGGAGTCAGCTCAGCCAACCTCCAGTACGACGCCACCGGCAACACGACGTCCATCACTGACGCCTCCGGCACCACCAGCCTCACCTGGGACAGCGAGAACAGGCTCGCCTCCTCGGCCAAGACCGGGGGCGCGGGGCCGACGACCTACCTCTACGACGCTGCGGGCAACCAGCTCATCCGCCGCGACCCCGGCAAAACCACCATCACGCTCGGCAACGACGAACTGGTCTACGACACAACAGCCAGCCCCGCCCTCACAGGAGTCCGCTACTACCCGATCCCCGGCGGCACCACTCTGGTCCGCCAAGGTGGAAAGTCGACCTACCAGATCGGTGACCACCACGGCACCGGCACCCTCGCCATCGACGGCGCCACACTCACCGAGAGCCGGCGCCCGACCGACCCGTTCGGCAACCCCCGCGGCACCCAGCCCACCACCTGGGCCGGCGACCACGGCTTCGTCGGCGGCACCAAGGACGACGCCACCGGCCTCACCAACCTCGGCGCCCGCGAGTACCAACCCACCACCGGCCGCTTCCTCAACCCCGACCCCATCATCGACCTCGCGTCCCCACAACAGTGGAACGCCTACGCCTACAGCAACAACGACCCCGTCAACCTGAGCGACCCCTCCGGCCTGCACCCCGACGGCACCTGCGGCGGATTCGCTACATGCCGGACCACCGACCCCGACAGTGGCGATTCCCAAATCGTCCAGGAAACGTGGACCACCGACCACGGCAGCTGGAACGTCGACATCCAGAAGTACACGCCGACCCCCGCGCCTCCAGCCCCCAAGCCTGCGCCCAAGGCTGCCATATCCGCCGACGTGCTCAGCAAGATCCCGAAGGACCGCATAGACAACTTCAACGAAGCAGTCCAGAAGGTCAGGAAGGAGAGCCCGGGCACCTGGAACGTCCCCGGAACACCCGCCTACCAGGCCCTCGAAGAACGCGCGAGGCACATGATCCTCGGAGACCTTACGCTCAAGGAACTGTGGGACGGGTCGAAGCAGATGCTCACGGCGATGACCGTTGAGCTGGTCGGCGCGGCGGTATGTGCCGCAATTGAAAACCCTGCCTGCCTCTACATGGTGAGTGCCGAGGCTGCCGGCCTTGGACAATGCGTGGAGGATTGCAAGAACACGCAGAAGTTGGTCCTCGCCGAGATCGAGGGGGCTGCCGCAGCTTACATCGGGGGCAAGATCGCCGGTGGAATCGGCGGTGGCTGCAGCTTCTCCCCGGACACCCAGGTTCTGCTCGGCGACGGAAGCGCCAAAGATATCGCGGATGTCAGGCCGGGCGACGAAGTCCAGACCGGCGACCCAACTGATGGGAAACCAGCTGGGAGCAACACGGTCCGCGCTCTGTGGATCAACCACGATGACAACCTTCTCGACGTCACGGTCTCGGACGCACAGGGCACGAAGGCCGTTCTCCACACCACGGCAAACCATCCGTTCTGGGACGATACGGAGCACGCCTGGGTAGCAGCAGGTGACCTGGCATCTGGCCACAGCCTGTCAACGCCCTATGGAACGACGGCGACCGTAGAGAAGTTGAGCCTGGAGGCAGGTGCCGCGGACCGCTTTAATCTCACTGTTGACGACCGCCACACGTACTATGTACTGGCCGGTGCCACGCCGGTGCTGGTGCATAACACCTCGCCAGCTTGCGATCTCTCCGCAATGGCAGGAAAGATCGATGTCGAGAATCTGACAATGAGTCGCACCGTTGCGAATCATGCCGCAGATATTATCGACAGCAGAGGGAATCCCAAGGATGGCGATCTAGTTCGCCCCTTTATGAAACCAAATAATGGCCTGCTCATTAGAGAGATCATGGCGGGGAGTGAGCCGACTTTGGATCCTCGGGGCGCCCCGGGGGTGCTTCGGTGGGACACGCCGGGGAGTCGTACGGCAGGGAAGGAAGGGACTTGGGAGCTTCTTATTGATACGAACACTAATACGGTCCTCCACTTCAACTATGTGGGCAAGAGATGAATCTGACCTTTTCCGTGCAAAGCGGGGCTCCCTTGAGTGGGACGCTTAACTACCTGACTGCTGAGCACAGCTTCCTCTTTGAAGCCCAGAGCCGTGCCGACCTGGTTGAACGCATCGGCGCGGGTGGCGTGACCAGCGTCGTTGTGGATACGTTGCAACTTGAAGTCGGCATCGAATCCGGAGAGGCTCTGTTTGTCTGGGGCTATTTTCCGAGGCAATCCTGGATCCCTGCGCGTCTGACCACGCCGAACCACTCGCCTGGCAGAGTATTCGTAGGACCGGAGGAGCCATTCGAGGAGGGCGTATCTATTCCGATCCCGGCTAGTCATTGGCGGGTTGAATATGATCCATCGAATGGATGGATAGTTGCTCGCGCTGGAATGGATGCTGGCGCGCAATTCATTCAAATCGCGGGTGGCACGGTTCTGGGAATTGATAATACTAGGCTGATCTCGATCTGGCTTAAGCCAGTATTCTCCCTCTAAGTGGCCTGCTAGGAATTACTCCTTGCCGCACCGGTAGTCCCACCGGAATGTATTCCGGTGGGACTACCGGTGGTTCTGACGGCAATGGTTGACGGCAGCGCCGGCGGACAAGTTGAGCGGGACGCGTCCGTGGTGCGGGCTCGATGGTGCCCCCGGCGGTGGAGTGCGTCAAACCTTCCTTACGGGTTCAAGGCGGGCCCCGCCCGTTGGAGGTGGTCCGACGTCGCCGACCGACCCAGGGTCGGACCGGCCCCGAGGTCTTCACGGGTGTCGGCGGTCAGGCGGTCCGCCGGGTCGTGAGCGGGGCTCGACTGGTGCCCGATGGGAGCAAGTTGTGGGGTAAGCGCTGCTTACCCCAGCACCGCCCAGGGTCGGAGCAAGTTGTGGGCTACGGACTCCTTGCCCGCAACGCGGAGCAAGTTGTCGCCTGCGACCGTCGTACGGCCGGATCGTGGGCAGCAGGGTCGGCCAGGGGTTCGACCCGCTTCTATCGCCGGGCTCGCCGAGGGCGGTGGCCGAGTCGCCTCCGGCACGGCGCGAGGCTCCCCGCCGACCGCACCCGCGCCGAGCGACCAGCCCACGCACGAGCAGTGCCGTACTGCGTGCCGAGACGCCGACCAGCAAGCAGCAGTCCGAACTCGCCCCCGCGATCGGGAGGGTCAGGACGCCAGAAGTTCGGCGACTTCGGGGACGTCGCGGAACGCCCGCAGCCGGTCCAGCACGATCCGCGTGCGCTCCGTGGTGCGTTCGTTGCCGCTCTGCCCCAGGGCGAGCATCCGGCCAGCCGTCCCGGCTGCGGCCTCGGGCTCGTTCGCATCGGCGTAGGCCATGGCCAGCCAGGACAGGTACAACGCCAACTCCCTCGCGTGACTGGCGTCGTAACGGCCCAGGACGTCCGTCAGCAGCGGAACGGCGCGAAGCGGCCGGTGCAGCTCTGTGTAGACGCGGGCCTCCATGACCTGCAGTTCCCCGGCGTCCATCCAGTACAGGTACGAGGGCGACTCGGTGCCGGCCGAGTCCTGAGCCAGGGCCTCGCCGGCCTCCCCGAGGGCAGCCATCGCCGGGCGGTCCTGGCCGGCGCGGGTGTGCGCCCAGGCCACCCGGTCCAAGTACAGCGCGCGGGCCTTGGCCGGAGCATCGGGACCGGCCTCCTGGACGGCGGCGGTGGCGAGGTTGACGGCGTCGTGGGGGCGTCCAGTGTTGCTCCACTGGTAGGCCAGCGAGCCCGCCACGTTCCCCGACAGCACCCCGTCCCCGGCGGCACGGGCGGCACTGATCCCGAGCTGGTAGATCCGCTCCGCCTCGGCATGCTCGCCCGCATCGGAGGCGACCCAACCGGCAATCTGCGCCAATTCGCCAATCGTCCTTAGCAGTTCGCGGCCCACCTGCTCGGTGTGGGTGCCCTCGCGGTAGAGCGTGACCGCCGCCCGCAGTTCCCGCAGGGCCGGGCCGATCAGGTCCTTCCCGTACACCACATCGTCGGCCAGCCGCAGGCCGTGCACCCGCTGGGCCAGGTCGGCGACCTGCCCGGCGCCGATCCGCCGGCCGGTACGCGCACTCAGCGGGGCCAGCGGGTCGCCCTCGGGCAGGAAGTCAGCCAGGGCCGGCACACGCGGCGTGGGCACGGCCGGTGGGACGGCCTTGGCCGCCTCCATCAGCTCGCGTGGCACATGCGGCGTCGCCTGGCGCGAGGTTGGAGTCAGCGGCGGCTGGCCGACGCGCTGGCCCAGGCCGCTCCCGGGCGGGTTCCACCGACACGAAACGACGTGTCGCGCTGGGAGATCGGCACTCGCTCTCCCCGGGAGTGGCTTCCCTTCCTTGCGCAGGTACTGGAGGTGACTTCCCGGCGGGCCCTCTCGGCGGCGCGCTCGACTGCGCTGTGCTCCCCGACCCGGACGCGCCCCAGACCACCTGCGCGTGGGCGGACGGAACAACAGTCGGCATCGTCGTCGACGAGACGGGCGAGAGCCGGCCGGAGGACCTGGCCAAGCGCACGCTGGAGATCCGTGCAGCCGTCGAGGTCAAGGTCAGGGATTGACATGGCGAATTCGGCGATTCTCATTGAGTCGTAGGAGGCGAGTTTCACGGCCGACGGCGTCGACGCCGAGCAGTACGACGGCGAGGACGATGACGAGCCGGACACAGGTGGTCCCGAGGACACGCCGGCCCCCGCCGCCGAACGAAGATCACCACCACGTAGCCCGCCGGTCACCGGCCAAGGCCCGGCACCAGCCAGGTGCCGGGCCTCACCCATCCCGAAGGACAAGCCGCGATGGACGACGCAACCACGGCCTGGCTCCTCGCACAGCTCAGGCCCGCAACCGACCCCGCCGAGCTCCAAGCCCGCTACCAGCGCCTCCAGAGCGCCTGCGCCGTCGCCTTGGCTTTGGGCATGGCGAACGAGTCGCTTCCGCCGGGAGTTCCGGGTGATGTCGAGTGAGTCCGCCGGGTCGATGAGGAGAACGGCTACCCCGTCCTACTCTGGCAGGGTTTCCGCCACCGCTCCGGACTCGTTGTCGAGGCCCGGCTGGGTGCGTCAGCCGTGCTCGACGTTGGTGGGCTGGGGGCGGAGGCCAGGCCGATCGTCACCGGGGGCGGGTGGCCGGCGACGAGGCGGCGTGGGTGGTGGGGAGGAGCCAGGGGGTGGGGGTGTGGGCGGGTTGGTGTGGGGGCATGGCGCGTGGGGTGCCGCGGTAGTTGAGGTACATGCCGGTCAGGACGGTGACCTTGGCGCGCAGGAGCCAGGGGTCGAAGGGCTTGACGATGAAGTCGACCGCTCCGGCGTCGTAGCCGCGCAGGGTGTTCTCCGGGTCGGACCCGATCGCGGTGACGAAGATGATCGGGATGTCGCGGGTCTGTGCGCGGCTCTTGATCTGGGCGGCGGTCGCGTAGCCGTCCATGCCGGGCATCTGGACGTCCAGGACGATGACGGCGATGTCGTTGTGCTGGAGCAGTGCCTTCAGGGCCTCGGGGCCGGAGGCGACGCCGAGGACGTCCCAGTCGGCGGCGGCGAGGACGGCTTCGAGGGCGACCAGGTTCGCGGGCTGGTCGTCGACGACGAGGACCCTGGGCCTGCCGGTGGCGGCCGGGGTGGTGGCGGGCGCGGGTGCCTCGATCCGCAGCGGGTCCTCGCCGGCCTGCTGTTCGGCGACGATCAGTTGGCGCTCCAGCAGCTCGCAGCGGGCCTCGGCGGCGAGTTGACGCCGCAGGGCCTCCGCCAGCTCGGTCTCCAGTCGCGCGACGTCCGTCTCCAGCGCCTGCTTCTCGAGGAGCAGGTCGGCGCGGTCACCGCCGTACCGGGCGAGCTCGTCCGCGCGGGCGCGCTCCCGCGCCCAGTCGGTCTCCAGCTGGTTGAGACGCAGCTCCAGGTCGGCGATGCGGTGGTTCTTGTCGAGCAAGGCGTCTCCCAGGACGTCGCTGTGCGCCGCGGAGCGCCGCGAGAGCCGGTCGGCCTCGGCCAGTTGGGACTGCAACTGCTGTACGGCGTGGCCGACCGAGGCACTGGTCTGCTGCGCGGCCGCGTGCAGGCAACGGAGGAGTTCGACGGTTTCCGGGGTGGCGACGTTGCCCCGGTCGGCGCCGACGTCGGTGAGCAGGTCCTGCACGAACTGCCAGGACGGGATCCGCTGCCCGGACAGGTAGCGGGAGAGCGCCCCTGGGCTCAGGTGGCGGCGCGAGCTGTAGCGGCGCACCGACACCGTGGGCCGCAGCCCCGCGAACAGGCTGCGCAGCGCCTCGGCGAAGGCGCGGCACTCCTTGTTCAGATCGGCGTTCAGCGGTTGCAGGCTTCCCACCCGGTCACCCCCGGTGTCTCATGAACCTCCACGGAGGTCACCATCCTTGCAGTGTCGGCGCGGTCGCGGTCGCGGTCGCGGTCGCGGTCGCGGCCCGGGAACCGGGAAGCCGGAGGGCCCGGGCCGCGCGGGCATCAGGAAGCGGGCTCGTTCTCGGCCGGCTCCTGCGCGGGATCGCCGACGAGCCGGTTGACGAACGGCACGCTGACGCCGAAGGCGCCGGCGCCGTACAGGACGCACCGGACCGGGTGCCCGCCCCCGGCGGCGGCCAGGACGCCCGCGCCGATTCCCGTGAGCACGCCGATCAGCAACACCAGAGTCGCCCTGGTCGACAGCAGCGCACGCTGCACCGTGAACCTCCTCGATCCGTGGCGGCCTTCGCCGGCCACGCCCTGCCCGCCAGCCGGACCGGTCTGACGGTGCGTCACAGCATGGGGAGTCCGGGCGCCGTTGCGCCCCTGTTTCCGGGGCGGAAACAGCAATCGGCAACAGCGGGCCGGCCCCCGGCCCGCTCCGGACGGGCGACGGTTCCGGCGGACGTCCCGCACCGGATCGGCGAGCCCGCCCTCCCGTCGCCGGCGGAACGGCCCCCGCTACGCTGGCGCGGGTGCTGCTCCCCTCCGTTCCGCGTGCCCGCCTCCGCCTCGGCGGGCGGCCCGCCGTCGACACGCCGTTCGGCCCGCTGGTGTTCACCACGACGATCGGGAGTACGGCCCTTCCGCTGCTGCCCGATGAGCTGTTCGGGCTGCCCGGCGGCTGTACGGTGGCTCGCTGGAGCCGGCCCGGCGCCCGGGTCGAGCTGCTGCTGACCCCGTACGACCCCGGGCTCGACCCGGAGAACTGGGGGCCGCTGACCGATTGCCGGGCGGCGGTCTGGCGGATCGACGCCCGCGCGCCGCTCGGGCGGGTGCGGTTCTCGGCGAGCCTGCCGGACCGGCTGCCGGAGGGTGCCGACGCGGGGTGGGACGGCGGGCAGTCGCTGGTCGCGATCACGGTCGACGACGACAGCACCAGGCTCACCGTCGGCGGCATGGACGAGGAGGCGATCTGCCTGGCCGCGGGCGGGGAGGTCCCTGGTCGGTGGGGTGGGTTGATCGACGAGGTCTACGGGCGCTCGCACAGCACGTGGGGCGTGGACCTCGGCGACCGGCACGGCTTGACCTGGACGCTGCCCCCGCTGGAGGCCGGCGAGCACTGCGAACTCCCGGTGGTGGCCGCCTGGGCTCCGGTCGCGGACGAGACCGCGAACACCTGGTTCGCCGTTCTGGCCTCGCCGGCGGAGCTCCTGCGGCGGGCCGCCGACCGCGACTGACCCTTCGGCTACCGGTACCAGTCGTCTCCGCCGGTGGCGAGCGAGCGCCCCAGGTAGTCCCGCAGGTCGCGGGCGACCCAGGAGCGGCTGTCGCTCTCGTGGTCCCAGACGAAGATGTCCGGCCTGCGGGGCTTCCGTACGAAGGCGAACTGGTCGCCGCCACCGTTGTCCCCGAAGAACAGGAGGGCGTCGAAGGGCATGTACAGCCGGGCGATGGAGGCGTCCGTCCGGAGGTAGCGGTTCTGTTCGACGATCCGCTCGATGGGCCAGACCGTGTCGACGCTGGTCCGTCCCACGATCCCGTTGCTCTCCAGAAGCAACTGCCTGAGTTCGCCGGGCAGTTCGTCCCCGAGTCGGCTCTCTGCCCCGGCCAGTGCCGACTCCTGGGCGGGCTCCCTGAAGCCGCTGCCCGGGAACGCGTCGGCGGCCGTCCGTGTCCACATGATCCGCAAGCGTAGGGGGTCGCCGTTCCGTGGGTGACGGCCGGGTGGGGGAGGTCAGCGGCCGGGTGGGGTGAGGAAGGTGAGGACGTGGTGGTTGACCTGCGGGGCGGCGGCGTGGGGGAGGGTGTGGTGGGTGGCGTCGGGGAGGGTGGTGACGGTGGCGTGGGGGACGGCGCGGCGGGTGGCTTCGGCGGTGCGGCGGAGGTCGTGGACGCGGGAGTCGGCGGCGTAGAGGGTGAGGAGGGGGGTGGTGAGGGTGCGGAGCCGGGTGGGGGTGGGGCGGGGGCCGGTGACGACGGGGGAGGCGGGGAAGTCGGCGTAGCCGAGGGCGTAGAGCTCGCGCCAGTCGGGGTCGACCGCGGGGCCGGGGGCGGACTCCCAGTCGAGGTAGGAGCGGGCGCGGGCCGGGGTGCGGCGGGGGAGGAAGAGCGGGAGGGCGCGCAGCAGGTAGCCGGGGCGGAAGCCGGTGAAGCACTGGGTGGGGTCGAGCAGGGCGAGGCGGCCGACCCGGGCGGGGGCGTGCAGGGCGTACTGGAGGGCGATCCAGGCGCCGTACGAGTGGGCGCAGAAGTCGACTGCGGGGACGCCGAGTTCGTCGAGCACGGCGTCCAACCAGCCGAGCAGGCCGGGGGCGTCACGGAGGGGGGCGCCGTCGTGGACGCTGCGCCCGGGGTCGCCGATGAGGTCGACGGCGAGGACTCGGTGGCCGGCCTCGGCGAAGGCGCCGGCGTTGGCGAACCACATGGTGGAGGTGGCGCCGCCGCCGTGGAGGAGGACGAGGGGGCGGCCGTCGGCGGGGCCGCAGGCGTTGATCCGGGTGGTGCCGTGGGCTGTGCGGACGGTGAGCGGTTCGACCGGGACGGGCCAGCGGGCGAGCAGCCGGTCGTAGGCGGCGAAGTACGGGGCGAGGCGCGGTGCGGGGTCGGGGGTGGTGCGGGCAGACATGATGGGCCTCCGCGGGGTGTGGTGTGATCGGCTCCGGGTCGGGTGCCGGATCGGCGCTGGAGCGCTGCTGGGATCATCGCTGGATCACTCGTTGAACAAGTATCTCGCTGAGCGAGAGAATAGTGGCACACGTGTGCCTGAGGAAGGACGAGAGGGTGTCCGAGGTCGAGGAGCCGATGCGGCTGGTCCACCTGTTGCGCGGTCTGACGGTCGAACTGGACCTGTTCGGAGCCGAGTTCGCGGCCCGCAATGGTCTGCATCCGACCGATCTGCGGGCGTTGATCCACCTGCTGGACGCTGCCCGGGCCGGGGAGGTGGTCACCCCGGGCCGGCTCGGGGAGGCGCTCCGGCTCAACTCGGCCGGTACCACCGGCCTGGTGGACCGGCTGGAGCGACTCGGGCTGATCCGCCGTGAGCGCGATCCGCAGGATCGGCGGAAGGTGCGGTTGGTGGTGGAGGAGCGGGCGATGGAACTGGGGCAGGGCTTCTTCGGTGGGCTGATCGGGGACCTGGTCGCGGCCATGGGCCGGTTCGACCCGGCGGAACTGGCCACGGCCCGGCGCTTCCTGGAGGCGATGACCTCGGTGGTGGCCGCCGCCCGACAGGATTGAGGCCAGCAGGAGTGAGGCCGGCAGGAGTGAGGTCGGCAGGAGTGAGGTCGGCAGGAGTGAGGCCGGCAGGAGTGGGACCGGCACGAGTGAGACCGGTGAGTGATGGGGGCGCGGGCGCTACGCGGGGCCGAGGGTCCAGGCGATCAGGGACAGGGTCGCCATCGACGCCAGCGTCGACCAGAGCACGGTGTCCCGGGCGAGTTCGGTGCCCTGCCCGTACTCGCGCGCGTAGGTGTAGACGTTCTGCGCCGTCGGCAGGGCGGAGAAGAGCACCACGGTGAGCAACTGGTGCGTGGGCAGGTGGAGTACGGGGCCCGCCACGACCAGGGTGACCAGCGGCTGGACCAGGGTCTTGATCGTGACGGTCAGCCCGACCTCGACCCGGCGCGAGGGTCCGTCGGCGGACGGGCGGTTGTGCAGCGACATGCCGAGGGCGACCAGGGCGGTCGGCACCCCGGCGCCGCCGAGCAGTTCGGCGGAGTGGTTGAGCTCGGCGGGCAGGTGCAGCCCGGTCGCGGAGGCGACGGCGCCGAGCGCGGTGGCGAGCAGCACCGGGTTGCGCAGCGGCAGGGTGAGCAGGGCCCGGCGGCCGGCCGCGCCGCTGTCCAGGACGGCCAGCACGGTCGGGGTGACCAGCAGGATCTGGAACAGGATCACCGGTCCGACGAACGAGGCGTCGCCGACCACCTGCATGGTCACCGGGATGCCGAGGTTCGCGGAGTTCACGTAGCCGGAGGCCATCGCGCCGATCGCCAGTTCGCCGCGCTTGCGGCGGAACAGCAGGCGCCCCGCGAACAGTCCGAGGCCGGTCGCGGCGGTGGCGCCGGCCACGAAGGCGAGCATCGACGCGTTGGCGAAGTGCCGGACCGGGGTGCGGGCGATCATCAGGAAGAGCGCGGCCGGCATCGCGACGTGGAAGGCGAAGCGGGTCAGCACCAGCTCGGCCTGCGGCCCGAGCAGCCCGGCGCGGGCGACGACGTAGCCGACCGCGGTGAGCGCCCAGATCGGGGCGAAGGCGGACAGCAGCGGGTGGAGCGCGGGCATGGTTCCTCGGATCGCTCGGAAGGGTCTGCCGGGTGGCGGCGGGGGTCGCCCGCCCTGGGGCCTGTCGGCGGGGGCCCTGGAGCACCGGTGACGCTGTGAACCCCCGGGGGAGTAAACCAGTGGCCGTCGGCCCGTTGATCAACGGGGGGAGGGGCCGGGAGCCCCGCCTGCCGAGGAGGCACGCGGGGCGGGCCGGGCAGGCGGCCCGGGTGCGGCGTGCCGGGCGGGCCTACGATGAGCCGATGGAGGACCAGTACCTGAGCCTGTCCGAGGTGGAGGCCATCGCGCGCCGCGCCCACCAGGGGCAAGTGGACAAGAACGGGCACCCGTACGCCGAGCACATCGCGGCGGTCGCCGGCGGAACGGCGGCGCGCGGCGGCAGCGAGGCGCAGATCGCGGCGGGCTGGCTGCACGACACCGTCGAGGACGATCGGCTGAGCCGGGAGTGGCTGGCGGGGGCCGCGCTGCCGGAGGAGACCAAGGCGATCGTGGACGCGCTCACCCGCCGCCCCGAGGAGCCGGTCGAGGCGTACACGGCGCGCATCCTGGCCACGCCAGGCGCGCTGGTGGTCAAGCGCGCCGACCTGGCGCACAACTCCGATCCCGGCCGGCTGGCCACGCTGGACCGGGCGACCGCCGAGCGGCTGGCCGCCAAGTACGCGCGGATGCGGGAGCTGCTGGGGCTCACCGGGGAGCTCTGAGCCGCGCGGCGGCCCGGGGCACGGCAGGGGAAAGCAGCGGAAAACAGGGGAGCTCTGAGCCGCGCGGCGGCCCGGGGCGCAGCGGGGGAAACAGGGGAACGCAGCGGAAAGCAGGGGAAAGCAGGGGAAGGCAGGGGAAGGCACGAGAGGGCCCGGGCCACGCGGATCGCGCGGGCCCGGGCCCTCTCGGGTCACCCCGGTGGTCCCTGTCCGACCCCCGGGGTGAGGGGGGAAGTGGTCAGGAGACGGGTGGCAGGCAGCTCAGCCGGTGGTCGGTCGGCTTAGTACCAGTGGTGGCTCTGCCAGAAGTTCCAGGCGGCGTTCGGGCTGCCGTAGCGGGTGTTCATGTAGTCCAGCGCCCACTTGATCTGGGTGGCCGGGTTGGTCTTCCAGTCGGCGCCCGCGGAGGCCATCTTGGAGGCCGGCAGGGCCTGGCCCAGGCCGTAGGAGCCCGAGCTCGGGTTGGTCGCGGTCACGTTCCAGCCGGACTCGTGGCTGATGATCTGGCTGAACGAGGCCAGCTGGTTCGCCGGGACGATCTGGGCGGCGATGGCCTGCGGGGAGGCGGTGGCGGCGTTGGCGGTGGCGGGCAGCACACCGGCGCCCAGGGCGGTCAGACCAGCGGTGCCGGCGAGAATCGCGGCGGAAGTGCGCATACGGAGCTTGAAAGCGGGCATGTAGAACAGGACCTCAATCAGGTTGGGCCGAGTCGCGCCCCACCCAGGACCACGGGCCGGACAGGGGCCGTTGCGGTTGTGGGGCGCGAACTCGGCGGCAGGCCGTCCACCGGCGGGACAGGAGCCGGAGCGGCTGGCGACGAGAGCCATTGTTGCCAGACCGGATCGGCCCTCGCCAAGACCCCCTCGTTACGACGCACCGTCGTACGCGCGGTGGTGGCCGTGGATTCGAAGGGGCGCCCCGGGCAGGCCGCGGGACGGGCTCCGAGCTGGGCGGACACCGGGTTGTCGGCGGTGGCCCGGGGGGTGCGGTCAGTGGTCCGCAGTCACCACTACCGTTCGTCGTAGGCTCGATTCGCCTGTGAGCGCACTCACCGTTTGGGGGTCGCCGCTGTCACCCGGCGGTCCGGTCGCGACACTTTGGGTACTGACGATCTGTGCCCGGCGCCACAGGATCCGGTGACCCCGGGCGGTGACGCGCTCGCTGAGGGTCACCGGAGGTCGCCCAGGCGCCGGTGTCGGAGGGCTCGGGCCGCGAGCCGGTCCGCCTCGGCGGTGGCCGACAGCTCACCGAGCGCCGTGACGACCGCCGCCCCCAGCCGGGTGCAGAAGGCCGCCGGCTCCTCGGCGGCGTCCGGCAGCTCGGGGACCACCTCGTCCACCAGCCCGACCTCCGCCAGCTGCCGGGCGCCGATGCCCTGGGTCCGGGCCAGCTCGGCGGCGTGGGCGCCGTCCCGGTGCACGATCGCCGAGGCCCCCTCCGGCGGCAGCGGCGCCAGCCAGGCGTGCCCGGCCGCGAGCACCCGGTCGGCCGGGAGCAGCGCCAGTGCGCCGCCGCCGGAGCCCTGGCCGAGCAGTACGGCGAGGACGGGGGTGCGCAGGGCGAGCAGGGTGGTCAGGCAGTGCGCGATCTCGATCGCGATGCCGTCCAG
This sequence comes from Kitasatospora sp. NPDC127060, assembly GCF_042724935.1. Taxonomy (NCBI): domain Bacteria; kingdom Bacillati; phylum Actinomycetota; class Actinomycetes; order Kitasatosporales; family Streptomycetaceae; genus Kitasatospora; species Kitasatospora sp. NPDC127060. The sequence goes on along the minus strand of NZ_JBHXEG010000043.1, from coordinate 23,708 downwards.
CTCGGCCCCGGCGGACAGCTCCGCCCCGGCGGTGTCCACCACGGTCACCAGCGGCAGGTCCAGCTGCTCCGCCAGCCGGGCGCTGCGCCGGACGGCCCGCAGGTCGGCGGCGGTGAAGGGGCGCTCGTGCTGCGCGTCCTGCCGCTGCTGGCCGACGACCAGGACGGGGTGGCCGCCGAGCACGGCGAGCGCGCGGACCAGGGCGCCGTCGCGGCCCCCGGGGGCGTCGAGGAGCACCAGCTCCTCGGCGGTGCGGCGCAGCAGCTCGCGGGTGCCGGGGCGGTCGGGGCGCCGGGTGCGGCGGACGGAGTCCCAGGCGTCCTGGACGTCGGGGGCTCCGGTGCTCCGGGGTCCGGCGTCCGGGGCGTCGCGTTCCGCGGTGCCCCGACAAGCCGGGGTGCCCCTATAAGAAGGAGGAGTGGCGCCGAGCACGGTGAGGATGCGGCGGAGCAGCTCGCGCAGGTCTCGCGGCGGCACCACGGCGTCCACCAGGCCGTGCCCGGCCAGTGTCTCCGCCCGCTGGACGTCGGCCGGCAGCTCCACGCCGCGCAGCTCCTCGTACACCCGGGGGCCGAGGAAGCCGAGCCGGGCGCCCGGCTCGGCGAGGACCAGCTGACCGAGGGTGCCCCAGGAGGCGAAGACCCCGCCCATGGTCGGGTTGCGCAGGTAGCTGAGGTAGGCGAGGCCGGCCGCGCGGTGGGCCTGGACGGCGGCGGTGATGCGGAGCATGCAGAGGAAGGCCGCCGAGCCCTCCTGCATCCTGGTGCCGCCGGAGACCGGCAGGGCGAGCAGGGGGAGGCGCTCGGCGGTGGCGCGTTCGACGGCCCGGGTGATCCGTTCCGCGGTGGCGACGCCGATCGAGCCGCCGAGGAAGCCGAACTCGGAGGCGACCAGGGCGACCGGCCGGCCGTCGATCAGGCCGAGGCCGGTGAGCACGGCCTCGTCCAGGCCGGTGCGCTCGCGGGCCCGGTCGAGCGAGGCGCGGTAGCCGGGGTCGGTGGGCGGCGCGGGCGTCGGTTCGTCCCAGCTGTGGAAGCCGCCCGGGTCGACCAGCAGTCCGATCAGCTGGCGGGCGGTCAGTGCGGTGCCGTTGCCGACGGGAGCGCCGCTCGTGCCGCCGCCCGTGCCGCCGCCCGCATCCGTGACGGCGCCCGCATCCGTGACGGCGCCCGCGCCCTTGTCAGTGCCCGTGTTCATGTCCACCCCGTCAGAGATCGTTCCGGTCCGAGACGATCCGTCACTCTATGCGGCGCGGGCGGACCGTTGTGGGAGTGCTGTGAAGGTGTGAGCGGGTCTACAGCGCGACGTGCAGTTGTTCGACGGCGGTCGACCCAAGGGTGGCGCCGGTGGTTCGTGGACGGCCTCGGCGATACCTCCCGGCGGGCTGCCGTACGGGTCAAGTCGCAGACGGAAAAGGGGAGTTACCCGCTGGTAAACAGTTCCCCGAGGGCCTTCCGGAGTTGTCGGTGTCTCGCCACACTGGTGGACATGACTCGCACTCTACGCGCGTGGAAGACCCGCGCCGCCGCCATCACCGCCGTCGCCCTGATGACCCTCGCCCCCGTCGCCGTCGCCACCGAGGCGCACGCCGACGTGAGCGGCTCGGTGTGCCTGTCCGCGCTGCCGGCGCAGGCCACCGACACCCTGAACCTGATCGCCTCGGACGGGCCGTTCCCGTACTCGCAGGACGGCGTGGTCTTCCAGAACAGAGAGGGCGTCCTGCCCAGCCAGTCGTACGGGTACTACCACGAGTACACCGTCATCACCCCGGGCGCCCCGACCCGCGGTACCCGCCGGATCATCACCGGCGAGGCCTCGCAGGAGGACTACTACACCGGCGACCACTACGCCACGTTCTACCTCATCGACCAGACCTGCTGAAACGCCGCCGCGGCGGCCGTGGCCCCGGGGGGAACGCCCGCCGGGGCCACGGCCGTACGGCCGGACACGGGCCGCCCGGGGCCGCTCTTCTCCGGGGCCCCGTAGGGCAGTTGCCGACCAGGACCGGTGCGGCCCGGCCGTCGAGCCGGTGAACACCCGGCGGCCGTGGCGTTGCTAGGGTCTGCGCATGGCACCGAGCAGCGCGAACCCCCCGGGACGGCTCCGGCGCGACGCGCAGCGCAACCGCGACCTGCTGCTCGCCGCCGCCCGCGAGATGTTCTCCCGGCACGGCCTGGACGTCCCGCTGGACCAGATCGCCAAGGAGGCCGGCGTCGGCAACGCCACCCTCTACCGGCACTTCCCGACGCGTGAGGCCCTGATCGCCGAGGTCTTCGCGGACGCCGGGGCCGGACTGGCCACCGCCGGGCAGGAGGCGCTCGCCGCCGAGGACGCCTGGACCGGCCTGGAACGGTACTTCGAGCGGATCTTCGAACTCGTCGCCGCCGACCGGGGCATCAACGACCTGGTCACCCAGGCCATCCCGAGCATCCCCGGCATGATCGAGATCAGCCGCGGCCACGCCGTCACCGTCGGCGCCCTCATCGCCCGTGCCCAGCAGCAGGGCACCATGCGGCCCGACGTGGTCACCATGGACCTGCTGTTCCTGCTCGGCCCGCTCTGCCGCGCCCTGCCCGCCGCCACCGAACTGCGCCCCGACCTCTGGCGCCGCTACCTCGCCCTGCTGCTGGACGGCTTCCGCGCCCGGGCCACCCACCCGCTGCCCGTTCCGCCGATCGGCGAGGAGCACCTGGACCGGATGTTCGCCGACCTGTGGGACGCGCAGCCGCCGGAGCCGCCCGAGGCCTGACCCGGTCCTCCTTGCCCGTCCGCATCAGGGACGCGTACGGAACACCGGGCGGCGCGTCAGGGCGGCGTCAACGGGCCGGAGCGGACGGCGGCGGCCCGCTTTGCTGGGGTGACCCGCCACGACGCGGCGGCGTGGACGGAGAGGCGGGACGGGCCATGGCGGACACGGGTACCGACGAGGGCCGGATCGTGGTCGGTGTCAGTGGCTCGCTCGGCAGCCTGGCCGCCCTGCACCACGCGGTGGCCGAAGCCCGGCGGACGGACGTCGAGGTGCTCGCGGTGCTGTGCTGGACGCCGCCGGGCGAGGAACTCGGGTACCGTCGCACGGTCTGCCCGCCGGTGGTCGACGCCGGCCGCGACGCCGCCGTCGCCCGGCTGCGGCAGGCGCTCGACGAGGCCTTCGCCGGGCGGTACGCGGGAGCCCGGCTGCGCTGCCAGGCCATGCGCGGGGAGACCGCCCACACCCTGCTGCGCTGCGCGGACCGGCCCGGCGACGTCCTGGTGCTCGGCGCCGGCCGCGAACGCGGCCGCCTCTCCCGGCTGATCCGGCCGTCGATCACCGCCTACTGCGTCCGGCACGCGACCTGCCCCGTGCTCACCGTGCCGCGCCCGCCGCTGCAGCGGGACCTGGACGCGCTGGAGCGCGGGTACCGGCAGAGCGACCTGGTCGTGGGGAACTGACCGGCGGGGCAAGCCGGTTGGGGAGACGCCGCTACCAGATCCCGGCCGCCCGGGCGAGCGCGGCGGCGGTCTGCCGACCGGCCGCCAGGGTGGCCGGGTCGGTGGCGGGCAGGCAACGGCCGACCTCCGAGTTGTAGCTGGTCATCACCACGCCGGCGTGGTCGGTGGCGAGTTCGAGCAGCTCGGCGGTCGGGACGGCCGCGTGCAGTTCGCGGGTGAGGGAGGCGGGCACCACCTCGTCCGCGGTGCCCAGCACCAGTCGGATCGGCACCGGACAGGGCCCCGCCGTCAGCAGGTCGAGCGGGCTGTCGCCGGTGGTGGCGGCCGGGCGGCCGTAGGCGGAGGCGATGCCGACGGCGGCGGTGGGGCGCAGCTCGGCCGGAGTGTCCGGGTGGGTGGCCACCGCGACGGCCTCCCGGCCGCCGAGCGACCAGCCGGCCAGCACGAAGCGCTTCGGATCCCCGCCGTACGCGGCGGCGTTGCGGCGGGCGAAGACCAGCGAGGCGAGCAGTTCGGCGCGGCCGCCGTCCTCCCGGTCGGAGCGCCAGTCCGGGACGAGCACCAACAGGCCCAGCCCGCGGCCTCCTGGGCGACGGTGTGCAGCACGTCGCGCTCGTCGGGGCCCGAGCCGTGCCAGAGCAGGACGACCGGGGCGGGCTCGGCGGCGGGCCCGGTGCCGGCGGCGGAGGTCGGGCGGTGGACGTCCAACAGTCGTCCGTCCGCGTACGGAACGGTCTCGGGTCGAGCGTTCGTCATGCCGGGTCCCCCTCCGGTTCGATGCGTGATCACCGAGCTGGTACTGTACTTCCTGTCGCGAGGGAGACGATCCCTCGTCAGGCGTCAGCGGTGCTACCAGAGCACGTCCTACTTTCAGTAGGAAGAGTCCGTGCGATCCGGGCCTGGCGCTCCAAGGTCGGACGGGGTCCGGCGCCTTCACGGTGCCGGGCCCCGTCCGCGTTTCCGAAGCGGGGCCGGGGAGTTCAGGACGGCTGGCGGTCGGAGCCCAGTTCGCGGGAGATCCGCAGGCCGGCCTGGGCGACGACCGGGCCGAGGGCGCGGACCCTGGCCGCGGTCATCCGGGAGGTGAGGCCGGAGACGGACAGCGCGGCCGTCACCTCGCCGGTGTGGTCGAAGATCGGCGCGGCCACGCACCGCACTTCGGGTTCGTTCTCCCGGTCGTCGATCGAGTAGCCGCGGGCCCGGATCCGGGCGAGGTCGGCGCGCAGCCGGGTCTCGTCCGCGATGGTCCAGGCGGTGACCGGGCGCAGTCCGGCCGCGACCACCTCGGTGACCGCCTCCTCGGGCAGCCAGGCGAGGATCGCCTTTCCGGTGGCGGTGCAGTAGGCGGGTGCCCGGCTGCCGACCCGGGAGGCCATCCGGACGTTGGTCTCGTCCTCGACCTTGTCCAGGTAGACGATGCCGGGCGACTGCCAGACGGTCAGGTGGACGGTCTCGCCGGCCTCGCGCTGGAGCCGGCGGAGGTGTTCGGCGGCGACGCTGCGCAGGTCGAGGGTGGTCAGGTAGGCCTGGCCGAGCCGGAGCGCGCCGTGGCCGAGGCGGAACCAGCCGGTCTCGCGGTCCCGTTCGAGCAGGTGCTCGTCGAGCAGCGGGCCGGCCAGCCGGAGCACGGTGCTCTTGTTGAGGCCCAGGGCATCGGCGAGTTGGGCGAGCGGGACGCCACGCCCGTCGCCGTGGTCCCGGACGTGGCCGAGGACGGCGAGCGCGCGGCGCAGCGAGGAGGACTGGTTGCGTTCGGTCGTGGGCTTCGCCGCGGGCGCGGGCGTTGGAGGCGCCGGTGCGGGGGTTTGGGTCGCCTGGGCGGGCGTTGGAGGCGCCGGTGCGGGCGTTGGGGTCGCCTGCGCGGGCGTCCTGGGCGACGTCTCCGTCATGGGTCCGTTCCCTGGTCCGGGTTCTGCTGGGGTTCCCCCGCTGGTCGGCGGCGGTTGTCAGAACGTACCCCGTCGGGCCCGGATGACCGCGTCTTCGATACAACGTTGTGCAGTGCAAAACTTCGTGAACCGCCTCTTGTTGGGGCCGATCGGCCACGCCTAACGTCCCTGCCATCGAGCAGGCGGCGTCGCCCACCCGAGGCGCTGCGCCCTGCCGTCACCCCCACCACTCACCCACCATCGGCCCCGGTCAGGGCCTGCTTCGACGCGCCCGTCCGCAGCGGCCCGCGTCTCGGCGGCAGCTGTCGGGAGGGGAGGTCTCCACCCATGCGACTCACCAGTCGGGCCGCCGCCGCGGCCGTGCTCGCCGCCGGCTGCCTCGCCGCCACCGCCTGCGCCCCGGGCACCGCCGCACCGGCCGGCGACAAGGCCGCCGACGACCGGACCGGCACCCTGCAGGTGTGGCTGTACAACGAGGCGGGCAACGCGGCCAAGGAGGCCGTGGTCACCAAGGCCGTCAACGAGTTCCAGGCCGCCCACCAGGGCGTCACCGTCAAGGTCAGCTACATCGACACCGACGCCTCGGCCCGCGCTGCCAAGATGAAGGGCGCCTTCAACGACCCCAACAGCGCCCCCGACCTGGTCGAGTTCGGCAACACCGACCTGCCCGGCTACGTCGCCGCCGGCGGCCTGGCCGACATCGGTGCCGAGTTGGACACGTGGCAGGACAAGGGCGACCTCGACCCGGCGATCGCGAAGACGGCGGTGGTCGACGGCAAGACCTACGGCCTGCCGTGGTGGGTCGGCGTGCGCGCCCTGTACTACCGCACCGACCTGTTCACCGAGGCCGGGCTCAACCCGCCGGCCTCGTACGCCGAACTGGTCGCCGCCGGGCAGAAGATCCACGCCGCGCACCCGGACACCTTCGGCATCGCGGTCGGCGGCAAGTACACCTTCGCGGCGCTGCCCTTCGTCTGGGACGCGGGCGGCGACATCGCCGCGAAGAACGGCTCGGCCTTCAAGTCCGCCATCGACTCGCCCGCCGCGCAGGCCGGGATCAAGCGCTACACCGACCTGTTCGGCGCGGACGGCTGCCCCGCCCAGCAGTGCGCGGACCTGACCGGCGGCAAGACCGTCGACCTGTTCGCGGCCGGCAAGTCGGCGATGGCGATCCTGGTCAACTCCAACCGCAGCAAGGTGGACGCGGGCGCGGTCAAGGGCAAGTACGGGGTGGTTCCGCTGCCGGGGGAGAAGCCCGGCTCGATCGCCCCGGCCTTCGCGGGCGGCAACAACCTCGGGGTGATGAAGGCGGCCGAACACCGCACCCTGGCCGTCGAGTTCGCCGAGCTGCTGGCGAACCCGGCCTACCAGGAGCAGATGTACGACGCGATGGGCAACCTGCCGACGCTCAAGTCCGTCAGCGGCAAGGTCGGGGCGAAGGACCCTTTCCTGAAGCCGTTCACCGACACCATCGCGGCCGGCACCCGCTTCGTGCCGCTCGACCAGGCGTGGGCGCAGATCGACGCCCAGTCGGTGATCCCGACCATGCTGCAGCAGGTCGTCACCGGCAAGGCGGACGTGGCCAAGGCCTCGGCCGACGCGGCGGCGCAGATCAACTCGGCCTTCGCCGCGCACTGACCCGCCGAGCCCCGCCGACGCCGAGCCCCGCCGAGCAGAGAGCAGGTCCGTACGTGTCCGCAACCACCACGACCGCCCCGTCGGCGCCGCCCTCCCCGCGGCGCCGTGGGGCCAGGGCGTCGGCCGCACCCCCGGGCGGCCGGCGTCGCAGGCCCCCGTTGTTGCTGTTGCTGCCGGCCGCGGTGATCCTGATCCCGCTGGTCGCCTACCCGATCTACCAGCTCGGGCTGCTGTCCGTGCTGGACTTCGGTCAGGCCCAGGCCTCCGGCGGCGCCCCGACCTCCTTCGTCGGCTTCGGCAACTACTCGAAGATCCTGGAGGACGGCCAGTTCTGGACGGTGCTGCTGCAGACCGTCGGCTTCGCCGCCTTCTGCGTGGTCGCCACCCTGGCCGTCGGCGCCACCCTCGCGGTGCTGCTGACCAGGGTCGGCCGCTGGCCGCGTCTGGTGCTGACCACGGCGGCGATGGCGGCCTGGGCGGCGCCCGCGATGACCGGTTCGACGGTGTGGAGCTTCCTGTTCGACACCAATCTCGGGCTGGTCAACCACACTCTGGTGAAGCTCGGGCTGAGCGGCTTCCACGAGTTCAACTGGTTCTACGACAGGTGGACGGCGTTCCTGATCGTCGGCGCGGTGGTGGTGTGGCACTCCTACCCGTTCGTGATGGTCACCCTCTACGCGGGCATCCGCGCCATCCCGGAGGAGGTCATGGAGGCCGCCGCCCTGGACGGCGCCGGCACCTGGACCACCTTCCGCCGGATCACCGCGCCGATGCTGCGGCCGATCCTGACCATCGTGGTGATCCAGTCGGTGATCTGGGACTTCAAGGTCTTCACCCAGATCTACGTGATGACCGAGGGCGGCGGCATCGCCGGCCAGAACCTGGTGCTCAACGTGTACGCGTACCAGAAGGCGTTCGCCTCCTCGCAGTACGGGCTGGGCGCGGCGATCGGCGTGATCATGCTGTTGATCCTGGTGGTCCCGACGGTCCTGTACATCCGCACCCTGCGACGGACGGGGAACGAACTGTGAACTCCCGTACGCGGTGGCGGCTGGCCGCCGACGCCGGCGCGATCCTGCTGGCGGCGGTCACCGCCTTCCCGGTCTTCTGGATGGTGCTCTCGGCCTTCAAGCCCAAGGGCGAGGTGCAGTCGCTGGAGCCGAGGCCGTGGACGGCGCACCCCACGCTGGAGAGCTTCCGTCAGGTGCTCAGCGTGGACGGCTTCGGCCGGTACTTCGTGAACAGCCTGGTGGTCGCGCTGTCGGTGGTGGTGCTTTCGGCGGTGGTGGTGTTCCTGGCGGCCGTGGCGGTGACCAGGTTCAGGTTCCGCTTCCGCACCACGATCATGGTGCTGTTCCTGATCGCCCAGATGATCCCGGTCGAGGCGCTGACCATCCCGCTGTTCTTCATGTTCCGCGACGCCGGCCGGTTCGCCCCGGGCATCGGGCTGAACACCCTGGCCTCGCTGGTGCTGGTGCAGTTGGCGTTCTCGCTGCCGTTCGGGATCTGGATGATGCGCGGCTTCGTCGCGGCCGTCCCGGTCTCGATCGAGGAGGCCGCGCAGATCGACGGCGCGAGCCGGACCCGCATCCTGTGGCGGATCCTGCTGCCGCTGGTGGCTCCGGGCCTGGCCGCGACCAGCGTGTTCTCCTTCATCGCGGCGTGGAACGACTTCGTCTTCGCCAAGACCTTCATCATCAGCGCCACCCAGAACCAGACGCTGCCCTCGGCGCTGCTGGTGTTCTTCAAGCCGGACGAGAACGACTGGGGCGGGATCATGGCGGCGTCCACGCTGATGACGGTGCCGGTGCTGGTGTTCTTCATCGCGGTGCAGCGGCGGCTGGTGTCGGGGCTGGCGGGCGCGGTCAAGGACTGACGCCCACCCGGGCCCGCCGACCGGGCCCGCCGACCGGGCCCGCCGACCGGGCCCGCCGACCGGGCCCGCCGACCCGGGCCCGCCGACCGGGCCCGGCGGCTCGGCGCCGGGGCCTCGTGCGGCTGCGACCTCGTGCGGCCGGGGCCTCGTGCGGCTGCGACCTCGTGCGGCCGGGGCCTCGTGCGGCCGGGGCCGGGTTCAGGACACGAAGCCGATGACTCCGTGCCCCTCGAACTCCCGTGCCGTGCGCAGCCAGCCGGCGACCTCCTGGACCGCCTCGGCCACCGCACGGTCCAACTCTGTTGCCAGGCCCTCGCGTTCGGCCTGCTCGAACTGGCGCAGGGCCTCCCGGCACTGCTCGGACGACCACTCGCCGCAGGACACTTCGGGGCAGTAGGGCAGGCCGGCCGGGAAGTCGCTGCCGTAGTGGAAGTCCGAGAGCGAGACCGCGGTGACGCCGTAGGCGCGCAGGCCGTCGTCGACCTCGTCCAGCCACAGGCCGCGGAAGGGGCCGAAGGAGCGGTTGTCCAGGAGCGTGGCGTCCGTGCCGCACAGGTGCCGGTACGCGTAGCGGTACTGGAAGGCGTGCTCCTCGTCGTACGGTCCGCCGAACACCACCGCGCGCAGCGCCTCGCGGGCGGTCGGGGCGCCGTCCTCGATCTGGTCGGCGAACTCCTGGTCCGCGTAGTCCAGTTCGGCGCCCGAGTGGCCGAGGACGTCCTGGAGTACGGCCTCGTCGGCGCAGCCGGCCAGGGTGTGCTTGTCGTCGACGTTGGTCAGGTACGCCGTCAGGAAGGAACTCATGGGATCACCGTATCGGCCGTGACGGACAGTCGGCTCGGGCCGCCTCGGCCTCCGGGCCCGGGACGGCGACCAGCACGAACTCCGCTCCAGTGGCGTCCCGGACGAGCGCCGAGCGGCCGAACGGTGTCGGTGCGGGCCCGGCGCGGACGGTGCCGCCGAGGGCGCGCAGGGCGGCGGCGGCGCGGTCGGTGTCGGCCGTCCCGAAGTGGGTGAGCCAGCCGGGGGCGCTCACGCCCGGGGTGGTGGGGCCGATGCTGCAGGCGGGCAGCCCGGCGGCCCGGGCGAGGGTGTGGCCCGACCGCGGGCGGTCGTAGCCGTAGCCGAAGACCCGGTGGTAGAACGCCCGGGCGGCATCCGGGTCGGCGGAGAGGTGCTCGTTCCAGGTCAGGGTGCCGGGCTCGTCGACCAGCCCGGCGCCCTCGACCGGGTCGCCCTGCCAGAGCCCGAACGGCGCGCCGAGCGGGTCGACGGCGAGCGCGGCCCGGCCCTGGTCGGGCACCGGGTACGGCTCGCGGGCGATCCGGCCGCCGGCGGCCCGGACGGCGGCCGCGGTGCGGGGCACGTCCCGGCAGGTGAAGTGGGTGGTCCAGCCGGCCGGCCCGGGGGCGACGCCGAGCGCGGCGACCTGCGCGCCGTTGCGGGTGGCGACCGCCTCGGCGGGGCCGGTCGGCACGAACTCCCAGCCGAACAGCGTGCCGTAGAAGTGCTGCGCCCGGGGGAGGTCCGGGGTGGTCAGGACGGTCCAGCAGGGGACGCCCTCGTGGTACCTGCCCGCCTTCGGCATGCCGGCCTCCTGGTCACCCCCGCGCCCCACCCCCGTCAGGTTGCGCGCCCGGCCGGTGCGCGGCAAACGGGGGCGGAGGTAGGGGAGGGGGAGGGGGCGGGGGTGGAGGTGCCGGCTCAGGCGACCCCGCGCGGGCGGAACTGGATGCTGATCCGCGGGCCGACCGGGCGGGCGGTCTTCGGGATCGCGTGCTCCCAGGTGCGCTGGCAGGAGCCGCCCATCACCACGAGGTCGCCGTGGCCGAGCGGCCGGCGGACCACAGCCCCGCCGCCGGAGCGCGGCCGCAGCGCGAGGACCCGGGGCTCGCCGACGGAGAGGATCGCCACCATGGTGTCCTCGCGGGCGCCGCGGCCGATCCGGTCGCCGTGCCAGGCCACGCTGTCCCGGCCGTCCCGGTAGTAGCAGAGCCCGAGGGTGCGGAAGGGCTCGCCCAGTTCGGGGGCGTAGTACCGGCTCAGTGCCGCCCGGGCCTCGCCGAGGACGGGGTGCGGCGGCTCGTCCTCGGCGGCGTAGGAGGCGAGCAGCCGGGGGACGTCGACGGTGCGTTCGTACATCTCGCGCCGTTCGGCCCGCCACGGCACGGTCGCGGCCAGCCGTTCGAACAGTTGGTCCGCGCCGTGCAGCCAGCCGGGCAGGACGTCCAGCCAGGCGCCGTCGCCGAGCGGCAGGCGCCGTAGGCCGTCGAGCGGGCCGAGCCGGGGGTCGGTGGCTTCTTCGAACAGCGAGGGCTGGAGGTGGACGGTCGCGGGCATGGGCCCAGCCTACGCCGTTATTCGAACATCTGCTCGAACAAAAGTCCGGACACCGGCAGGCTAGGGCCTGTCTTCGAACTTCCGGCGTCGCCCCGCAGACGGGAGTTCGAAGACAGGCCCTAGCCTGCCGGTATGGCGATCAACGGGTTCGGCGTCACCGAGTTCCAGCTCTTCCTGCTGCGCCGGATGGCCGACTATCACCCCGAGCTGGTCGAGGATGCGGTGCGGCGGCTCGGCGCCACCCGGGCCGCGATGCGGGAGGCGAACAAGCGCTGGCAGGCGATGGTCCGGGCGCCCCGGTTCCCGCGTGGCGCCGCCCGGTACGCCGCCGTGCTCGGGCCGGCGGAGGCGAGTCCGCCGCGCCGGATCGGCGACCTGGAGTGCACGGCCCGGCAGTGGGCGCTGCCGCTCTGGCCCGAGCTGCGCTTCGAGGTGCTGCTCGGGCCGGCCGGCGCCGGCGCGCCGGCGCGCCGGCGCTGAACGAGTGGCTGGTCCGGGCGGCCGGTGCCCCGGGGCCGGTGCTGCGCACCGTCGACGACCTGGCGCCGTGGGGCTGTGTGGTCGGCGACGTGGGGGCGGCCTTCCCGGGGGCCCTGCCGCGCGAGGGGAGTGCGCCGACCCGTTTCCGGCTGGACTTCGCGGCGCCGGGCGCGGACGGGCGGGTGGGCTCCTGGACGGCGGACTTCACCTGGGGGCTGCTCCAGGAGGTCCGGCCGGACGAGGCGCCCGAGAGGCCCCGGACGTGCTGACCCTGCGCGATCTTCGAGGTGAGATGTAAGGCGATATTCAGTGAATGCCTTGGATTTGTAGGCCATAGCGTCGATGTGGCAGCATAATCGCAGACCCTGGGTAGGCTTCACATCGGAAAGCGAAGGATCATGTCGGACGGCGCCCGCGTCATCGTCGGAGTCAGTGGCTCACTGCACAGCCTGACCGCCCTGCACCGGGCGGCGGAGGAGGCCCGGGCCCGGCAGGCCGTCCTCGTCCCGGTGCTCGCCTGGACCCCGGTCGGCGGCGAGCGCAGCTACCGGGCCCGGCCCTGCCCGCCGCTGCTGCGCGCCTGGCAGGACGCCGCCGGGGCCCGGCTGGAGAGCGCGCTCGGCCAGGCCTTCGGCGGGCTGCCGATCGGCCTGCCGGTGCAGCCGCTGGTGATGCGCGGCGAGGCCGGGCCGGTGCTGACCGCCATGGCCGACCGGCCCGGCGACCTGCTGGTGATCAGCGCGGGCCGGCACGGCTCGCTGCGCGGCCGAGTGCGTCGACTGCTGCGCGGCTCGGTCGCCCGCTACTGCCTGGAGCACGCCCGCGGCGGCGTGCTGGTCGTCCCGCCGTCCGACCTGCACGAGGACCTCCGGGCCCTGCACCGGGGCATCGACCTGCGGGAACTCATCGCGGCCTGAGAGATTTTGACGATAGGTCAGTTCTCGTGCACGGTCCGGCCGCCGACCACCGTCCGGGCCGGCAGCAGATCGCGCAGCGCCGCCGTCGGGCAGTCCAGCGGGTCGACCGGCCAGAGCGTGAGGTCGGCGAGCGCCCCCGGCCGCAGGCTGCCGCGGTCGGCGCTCTCGCCGGTCAGCCGGGCGGCGTTCACGGTGTGCAGCGCGATCGCCTCCGCCCGTCCGATCGCGTGCTCGGGGCCGACCACCCCGGCCGTGGTGCCGCGGGTCGTCATGCCCCACACCGACACCATCGCGCCGTACGGGCCGACCGGGAAGTCCGAGCCGGCCGAGAGCTGTGCTCCCTCGTCCAGCCATTCGCGCAGCGGGAACAGGGCGGCGGTGCGCTCCTCGCCCCAGGCGCGCTGCTGGGTGAGCGCGCCGTCGTGCAGCAGCGGGTGCTGCACCGTGACCGGGATGCCGAGGGCGATCGCCCGGGCCCGCTGGTCGGGCCGGGCCAGTCCGCCGTGCTCGACCACCAGCGTCCCCGGCGGCAGGCCCGGGCGGCGCTTCAGCACCTGCTCGAAGACGTCCAGCAGCACCCGCAGCCCGCGGTCGCCCCAGGCGTGCACGCCCGCCCGCCAGCCCCGCTCGACCACCCGCTCCACCGCCGCGAGCAGTTCCTCCGGCTCCCAGAGCAGTCGGCCGTGGTAGCAGGGCTGCCCCTGGTAGGGCTGTTCCAGGGCGCCCGCCTCGAAGCCGCCGTCGATGCCGAACTTGACGCCCCACAGGCGCAGTCGATCGTCGTCCCGGCCGTCCGCGCGCCAGTCGTCCATCCGGTCCAGCAGGGCGTCCACCTGCTCGGGGGTGCGGGCCGCGAAGCCGGACACCAGCGCCCGGACCCGGACGGCGAGTGCGCCCTCGGCCCGGGCCGCGTCCAGCACGTCGAGGTCCTCCACCGGGACGAGGCAGTCCCGCACAGTGCCGATCCCGGTGGCCGCGTAGTCGGCGGAGGCCGCGCGCAGCCCCTCGATCCGCTCGGCGAGGGTCGGGCGCGGCAGCACCCGCTCGACCGGCTCGGTCGCCCGGTTGATCAGCCGGCCGGTCAGCCGCCCGTGCTCGTCGCGCTCGACCACGCCGCCGTCCGGCGACTCGGTGGACTCGTCGATCCCGGCCAGCCGCAGCGCGGCCGAGTTGAGCACCATGTTGTACGCGCCCCGGCGCACCAGCACCGGGTGCTCGCCGGCGGCGCCGTCCAGCTCCTCGGTGGTCGGCATCCGCTGCTCGGCGAGCAGCACCTCCTGCCAGTTGACCGTGGTGACGATCCACTGCCCGGCCGGGGTGCGGGCGGCGCGCTCGCGGATCAGCTCCAGGAATCCGGCGAGGTCCCGGGCCCGGTGCACCGGGACGCCATGGACGCTGTGCCCGGCCAGGATCAGGTGGGTGTGGGTGTCGTCGAAGGCGGGCAGCACCGTCGCCGACAGGTCGTCCACCACCTCGGTGTCCGGTCCGACCAGGGCGTCCAGGCCGTCCGGCGCGGCGGAGAGCGCCGTGATCCGGCCGCCGGTGACGGCCACCGCCCGCTGCGGCGGCTCGCCCGGCACCAGGGTGTGCACGGCGCCGGCGCGGATCAGCAGGTCGGCTGGGGCTGGGGTGGTCATGGCTGCTCCTGGGGGTGGGGCGCTCCGGCGGGGTGGGACAGTCCGGTGACCTTCTCGACGTACCGCAGGCTCGGCCCGGCGAGCCGCCCGTGCACCTCGGTGAACACGGCCCGGGCCGGGCGGGCGTTCCAGTCGGCGGGTAGCAGCGGCTCGGGCAGCCCGGGGTCGAGGTACGGCAGCCGGCGCCACTGGGTGAGCATCGGCACATAGGCGCGGAACGCCTCGACCGGCTCGACCGGCTCGACCGGCTCGACCGGCTCGACCGCCTCGACCGGCTCGACCGCCTCGACCGGCTCGGCCGGTCCGACCGTGGCGACCGCTTCGACCGCTTCGACCGGGGCGCGCCCGCGCAGCTCCTCGGCGACCGGCCGCCAGGTGTCGGTGAAGGCCGCGTACTGCGCCTCGATCGCCGGGAGGTCCCACCAACTCGCCACCGCCGTACGGAGTTCGGCGAAGCCGGCGTACTCGGCGGAGAGGAAGAGGTGCACGTAGGAGCTCAGACCGAGGCGCTCCAGCAGGCGGCGGGCGTCCGGCAGCAGCCGGGCGGGGGCCAGCCAGACGCCGGGGGCGGCGTTGCCGAAGCCGAGCCAGCTGAGCCGGGAGCGCAGCTGGTGGCGGTGGGCGCGCTCGGACTCGGGCACCGAGAAGACGGCCACCACCCAGCCGTCGGCGAGTTCGGCGGGCTCCAGGCTGTGGAAGATCCGGCGGTCGCCCTCGTCGAACACCGGGCCCATCGCGGGGGCCAGCCGGTAGCCGGTGCCCGCGCGGCGCTCCTGGAGCAGGGTGCCGGCCTTCTTCAGTCGGGAGATCGCCGAGCGGACGGCCGGGCCGTCGACGTCCAGCTCGGCCATCAGCGCGATCAGGTCGGCGATCGATATCCAGCCGCCGAGGCGGCGGACGAACTCGCCGTAGACGGTGTTGATCAGGGAGCTGGGCCGGGTGCTGCTCTGCGTGCTCTCCGGCATACCAGGCCCTCCTCCCCGACGGCTGGTGGTGATCATAGAACGTCAGCCGTACGCCCCGGAGAGCAGGTGCCCGGCGCCGGGGGCGACGGCGGGCAGGCCGAGCGCCCGCAGCAGTTGGTGGGTGGTGCAGATCGCCGCCGAGACCACCGGCATGCCGAGCTGCCGTTCGGCCTCCTCGACGGCGGACAGCGAGGGCAGCTGCACGCAGGCGGAGAGCACCACGGCGTCCGCCCCGGTGTACGAGAGGCCCTTGGCGATCGCGGGCAGCCGGGCCGGGTCGTGGGCGGCCACCTCCAGGTTGTCGGCGATCTCCAGGGCGGCGTGGTCGAGCACCTCGATGCCCTCCTGGCCGAGGTAGTCGACCACCGTCCGGGCCAGCGGGCGCAGGTACGGGGTGACCATCGCGACCTTCTTCGCTCCGAGCACCTGGAGCCCGGCGACCAGGGCGCCGGCGCTGGTGACCACGGGCGCGGGCGCGCCGTTCTCGACGGTCCGGCGGTGCAGCCGCCGCTCGGCCTCGCGGTGGTAGCCGGGGCCGGTGGCCATCACCGCGACCAGGCAGGCGTAGCCGATCACGTCGACCCGGGCGTCCGAGAGTTCGGCGGCGCAGCGGTCGGACTCGCCGTCCATGGCGCGCAGTTGCTCGGGGGTGACCCTGGTCATCCGCATCCGGCTGGAGTGGAAGGTGAACCGCTCGGGGGCGATCGCCTCGCGGGCCCGCAGCAGGGCCGGGACTTCGGTCTCCATGGTGACGTTGGAGCTGGGGACGATCTGACCGATCCGGTAGGTGGTCATCTGCGCCGGACTCCTCTCAGCGGGCGTCGATCACGGGGTTGGCGAGGGTGCCGATCCGCTCGATGGTGGCCTCGACCAGGTCGCCGGGCTGCAGGAACTGCGGCGGGACCATCCCGGCGCCCACTCCGGAGGGGGAGCCGGTGGCGATCACGTCGCCGGGCTCCAGGGTCATGCCGGCCGAGATGTCGGCGATCAGCCGGGCGATGCCGAACAGCATGTGGCGGGTGTTGGAGTCCTGTCGCAGCTCGCCGTTGACCCGCAGCGAGAGGTCGAGCCGCTGGGGGTCGGGGATCTCGTCGGCGGTGACCACCACCGGCCCGAACGGCGCGTAGCTGTCCTGGCCCTTGGAGAAGAACCACTGGCCGGAGCGGCGCTGGTCGCGGGCGCTGATGTCGTTGACGATGCTGTAGCCGAACACGTGCCGCCAGGCGTCCCGTTCGCTCACCCGGCGGGCGGGTTCGCCGATCACCACGGCGAGTTCGCACTCCCAGTCGAGCTGCTTGGTGAGGTCGGCGTTGTGCAGGATCGGCTGGCCGGGGCCGGTCACGGCGGTGGCGGGCTTGCCGAACAG
Source organism: Kitasatospora sp. NPDC127060 (assembly GCF_042724935.1). Lineage (NCBI taxonomy): Bacteria > Bacillati > Actinomycetota > Actinomycetes > Kitasatosporales > Streptomycetaceae > Kitasatospora > Kitasatospora sp. NPDC127060. The sequence goes on along the minus strand of NZ_JBHXEG010000043.1, from coordinate 7,171 downwards.
CACCGGACGGTCCGGGAGTTCGCGCTCGGTCTCCAGGCTGCGGTGGGACTCGGCCACGTGCTCCACGTAGTTGAGGCCGACGCCGACGATCTTGCCGGGGCGCAGCGGGGCGCACAGCGAGACCTCGGCGAGCGGCCGGGTCCGCCCCGGTTCGTCGAGCAGCCGGCGGGCGGTGGCCAGGGCGGGCTCGCCGGCCCTGATCAACTCCAGGAGGGTGCCGGGGAGTTCGACACCGGCGGCGGTGGCCAGGGCGGTCAGGTCGGCGACCCGGTCGGTGCCGGTCCGGGCGCCCAGGCGGGGGGTGTCGTCGCCGTCGGCGCGGTAGGTCAGCAGCTGCATCGCGGTGAACTCCTGTTACGGGGTGGTGGGCTGGTGCCCGTCGTGGTCCGGGAAGGCCTCTTCGCGGTACAGGCCGAGCGAGTGCATCACCGGGAAGTCGTTGAAGGAGAACAGGCAGGCGTCCTCGCCCTGGTCGAGGTTCGCGTGCTCGTGCCAGGCCCAGGACGGCACCACGAAGACGTCGCCCTGCTGCCACGCGAAGCGCTGCCCGGCGATCACCGAGACGCCGCGCCCCTTGGCGGCGGTGTAGACCACCGAGCCGGTGTGCCGGTGGGCGCGGGTGGCCTGGCCGGGGCGGAGCAGCTGGAGGTGGGCGGCCATGGTGGGCATCACCGAGCCGCCGGTGACCGGGTTGGTGTACTCCATGATCACGCCGTCGTAGGGCGATCCCTCGGTGGCGCGGGCGAGTCGGCACAGCGCGTCGTGGCTGGGCTCCCAGGGCCAGCCGAGCAGCGGCGAGTACGGGCGGGTCCACTTCTCGACGCCGTACGGGAGCAGGTTTCCGCCGTAGCTGAGCAGCGAGGAGTTCGGCACCGGGTCGGGCCGCTGGTGGAGGTCGGGGTGGACTTCGTAGAAGTTGGCGTCCAGGGTGTTGACCAGCGGGATGTCCAGGCCGTCCTGCCAGATCACCGGGTCGGACTCGGACTCGTTGCCGTGCTCGTGCCAGGTGCCGTTGGGGGTGATCGCGAAGTCGCGCGGGCCGACCCTGAGCTTCTGCCCGTCGACGATCGTCCAGGCGCCGGTGCCCTCGTGGACGAAGCGCAGGGCGGCGGCCTGGTGGCGGTGGGCGGTCATCGCCTCGCCGGGGCCCATGATTTGCAGTCCGGTGTACAACAGGCCGACGGCGGCGCTGAGTTCGCGGCGTCCGGGGTTGACCAGCATCACCACCCGGCGGCCCGCGTCGTCGGCCTGCACCAGCGGCAGGGCCTTGCGGACCAGCGGGCGCAGGTCGGCGTAGCGCCAGAGCACCGGGACGGACTTCGGTTGGGGGTACCAGGGCTCGATCTCGTTCGCCACCGTCCACAGGGCGCCGGCCTCGTGCTTGGCCAACTCCTCGTAGTAGGCGAGTAGTTCGGGGCTGTCCTGGACGCGGGCCCGGCCGATCCGGGCGTCGTCGTAGGGGCCTTCGGCGGTCATGCCTCCTCCTCGGTCAGATCTCGTCGCGGGAGTGGGTCAGTCGTGCGGGCGGGGCAGTCGTGGGGTCGGGTCAGTCGTGAGGGTGTGCCAGCGGCCGCAGCGGGCGGTCGTCCACGTGCAGCTGGAAGACGTCGAAGCGGTTGTAGTGGCCGACGATGTCGTGCATCTGCTTGGGCTGGATGCACCGGCCGAGGTCGATCTCGGCGTAGACGATGCCCTCCTCGTCCACCAGCGGTTCGGTGACCGCCCGGCCGTCCGGTCCGAAGATCCCGGACAGCGCGTTGCGCGGGCGGGCGAGCTGTTTGCGTACCTGCTGGTCCTCGCCGGCGATCAGGTCGACCATCTCGGGTGAGATGGTCGAGCAGGAGACCACGGTGAACAGCTTGCCCTCGAAGCAGTGGGCGGCGGCGCGCAGCGCGATCGCCTCCGCCATGTCGTAGTCCTCGGGGGCCACCGGCAGGGCGATGTAGCTGGCGGCGTGGACGAGTTCGCCCTGCGCCAGCAGGGTGAAGCGGGCCAGGGTGTTGGTGTTCTCGCCGCAGGCCAGCGCGCCGAGCGGACCGACGGACGTGCGGTGCACCTTCAGCGAGCTGCCGTCGCCCTGGGTCCAGGTCAGCTTCTCGGCCCAGGTCGGCACCAACTTGCGGTGTACGCTGAGGAGTTCGCCGTCCGAGTCGATGATCAGCAGGGTGTTGTACAGCACCCCGAGGCTGTGCCGGCCGCGCTCGTTGACGCCGATCACCAGCACCACCCCGGCCTGTCGGGCGGTGGCGCGCAGGGTGTCGACGTACGGCCCGGGGACGTCCACGGCGGCGCGGTACAACCGTTCGTACCAGGGCGAGCCCTGGACGGGCGTCATCGTCCAGTTCCAGTACGGGTAGCCCGGCACGAACACCTCGGGGAAGACCACCAGTTCGGCGCCGCGTCCGGCCGCCTCCTGGATCAGGGCGACGGCCTTGTCCACGGTGGCGGCCGGGTCCAGGTAGACCGGGGCGGCCTGGACGGCGGCGGCGGTGAAGCGGGGCAGGTCCATGCTTCTCCTCACTCCTGACCCTCGGTCGGGGTCGGCAGCCAGCGGCGGTGGACGGGCGGGGCGGCCTCGCGCAGCAGGTGCAGGCGCGGGGCGACCTTGTCGGCGCCCGGGCCCGGCGGCTTGCGGCGCCCGGCCAGCCAGGGCTCGGGCCAGGGCGCGCCGGGGCCGGTGTAGCCCTGGTCGGCGGCGGCGTGCAGGGTCCAGAAGGGGTCGTGCAGGTGGGCCCGGCCGATCGCGACCAGGTCGGCGCGGCCGGCCAGCAGGACGGAGTTGGCGTCGTCGTGGCCGGAGATCGCGCCCACCGCGACGGTCGGCAGGCCGGTGGCGGTGCGCAACAGCTCGGCGAACGGCGTCTGGTAGCCGCGCCCGTACGGCGGCCGCTGGTGCGCCACCACCTCGCCGGTGGACACGTCCACCGCGTCCGCCCCGGCGTCGGCCAGCGCCCGGCAGATCGCCACCGCCTCGGCCTCGGTGGTGCCGCCGGGTGCCCAGTCCGCGGCCGAGATCCGCACCAGCAGCGGCCGCCCGGCGGGCCAGGCGGCGCGGACGGCGGCCAGCACCTCGACCGGCAGCCGAAGTCGGTGGGCGAGCGGGCCGCCGTAGCGGCCGGTGCGGTGGTTGGTGAGCGGGGAGAGGAAGGCGGAGAGCAGGTGTCCGTGGCCGAACTGCAGCTCCAGCACGTCGAACCCGGCCCGGGCGGCGCGTTCGGCGGAGGCGGCGAAGTCGGCGGTTACGGCGGCCAGTTGGACGTCATTGGCCTCGTGCGGGGTCGGGCTGTCGGCGTCCCAGGGCAGCGGCGAGGGGGCGAGCAGTGGCCAGCCCTCGGCGAGCGGACGGCCGATGCCGTCCGGTCCGGGCGCGGCGGTGGCGCCCCGGCGGCCGGCGTGGGTGAGCTGGATGCCCACCGGGGTGTCGCTCACCGCCGCGACGGAGCGCCGGAGTTCGGTCCAGGCGGCCTGCTGGCGGTCGGTCCACAGCCCGGGGCAGCGGTCGGTGGTCCGGCCCTCGGGGCTGACGGCCGTCATCCCGGCGATCACCAGCCCGGCGCCGCCGAGGGCGTGGGCGGTCAGCTGGGCCCGGTCGAAGGCGCTGGGCAGGGCGTCGGGGGAGGTGAAGGTGGCCAGCGGGGGGACGACGATCCGGTTGCGCAGCTCCAGTGCGCCCAGCTTCAGCGGCCGGAACATCGGCGGCACCCCGGGCGCGCCGCCGGCGGCGGTGTCCACGGCGGCGACGAACTCCGTGTCGCGGGCGCGCAGATTGCCGTAGGTGACCCGGCGGCTGCGGGTGAGCAGGTTGAAGGCGAACCGGTCGGCGTCCTGTCCGGTGCGGCGGCCGATCGTCTCGAACCACTCCAGGCTGGCCTGCGCGGCGCGCTGGGTGGACTCCACCACCGGCCGCCGCTCGGCCTCGTAGGCGGCCAACGCGCCGTCCAGGGTGGGCTGTTCGCTCAGTGCGGCGGCCAGGGCGAGGGCGTCCTCCAGGGCCAGCTTGGTGCCCGAGCCGATCGAGAAGTGCGCGGAGTGCGCGGCGTCGCCGAGCAGCACGGTGTTGCGGTGGCGCCAACTGGCGTTCCGTACCGTGGTGAAGCGGATCCAGCGGGAGGCGTTGGGGATCAGCCGGTGGCCGTCCAGGTGCCCGGCGAGCAGTTCGGCGCAGCGTGCCACGCTCGCGGTGTCGCTCTCGCCGCGGGTCGACTCCCGGGCGGCGAGGGCCTCGAAGCCCGCGCGGCGCCAGGCGTCCTCGGCGATCTCGACGATGAAGGTCGAGCGGGTGGCGCTGTACGGGTAGGCGTGCACCTGGACGGTGCCGAAGTCGAACTCCTCGACGATGAAGGTGAAGGCCTCGAAGACCCGGTCGGTGGCGAGCCAGATGTAGCGGCAGTGCCGCTCGTCCAGTTCGGTGCGGAACGCCTCGGGGTGGGCGGCCCGGGTGGCCGAGTGGATGCCGTCGGCGGCCACCACCAGGTCGTACTCGGTGGCGAGACGGTCGGCCGGTGGGGCGGGCGTGCGGTAGCGGACGTCCACCGCCAGGTCGGCGCAGCGCCGTTGCAGCACGGCGCGCAGCCGGTTGCGGTCCAGGGCGGCGAAGCCGTGGCCGCCGCTGGTGCGGACCTGGCCGGCGTAGCGGATGTCGATGTCGCTCCAGCGGGCGAACTCGGCGCTGATCGCGGCGAAGACCTCGGGGTCGGCCTGGGCGATGCCGTCCAGGGTCTCGTCGGAGAAGACCACGCCGAAGCCGAACTCGTCCTCCCGGCCGTCCCGTTCGAACACGGTGATCTCGCGCTCGGGGGCCAACCGCTTGGCCAGGGCGGCGAAGTAGAGCCCGCCCGGGCCGGCGCCGATGACGGCGATCCGGCGGGCCTCCGGGCCCGGGCGCGGTGCACCGGCCGTCACGCGAGCACCTCCGCCTGCTGCGGCCCGGCCTCGGCGAGGGCCCGGCGGACCGGCGCGGGCCAGGGTTCGGCGCCCTTGGTGTGCGGGGCCGCGTGCACCACCGACATCCGGCCGCTGGCGGCCAGGCCCTGCGGCCCGTGCACCTCGAAGGCGTAGTGCAGCGAGGAGCCGCCGACCCGGACCACCCGCAGCTCGGTGCGGACGACGTCCCCGAACCAGAGCCGCTCGCGGTAGTCCGCCTCGAAGTGCACCCGGGGGATCCGCCCGAACAGCTCGGCCAGCCCGAGCCGGCGCAGCAGCGCCGCCTCCGCCGCCTCGGCCCAGCGCTGCACGGCGGAGAAGTGGTAGTGCCCGGCGGCGTCGGTGTCGGACCACTCGACCCGGCGCTCGATGGTGACACTGGCGGGGTTCGGTCGCGGTTCCAGGGCGGCCCTCCGGCGGAGTTCGGCGCGCAGCAGCTTGCCGGTCGCGGTGCGCGGCAGTCCGGTGACGAACTCGACGGCGCGCGGGTACTTGTACGGGGCGATGGTGCGCTTGACGTGTTCCTGGAGCTCCTTGACGGTCTCCGGGCCGGCCGGGGCGCCCTCGCGCAGCACCACGTACGCCTTGACCACCGTGCCGCGCCGCTCGTCCGGGGCGGCCACCACGGCGCAGTCGGCCACCGCCGGGTGGGCGGCGAGCGCCTGTTCCACCTCGGGGCCGGCGATGTTGTAGCCGGCCGAGACGATCATGTCGTCGTTGCGGGCCTGGTACCAGAAGTAGCCGTCCCGGTCGCGGAGGTAGGTGTCGCCGGTGAGGTTCCAGCCGTTGCGGACGTAGTCGTGCTGGCGTTCGTCGTTCAGGTAGCGGCAGCCGGTCGGGCCCTTGACGGCGAGCAGCCCAGGTTCGCCGTCCGGCAGGGGGTTGCCCTGGTCGTCGAGTATCGCGGCCCGGTAACCGGGGACGGGGCGGCCGGTGGAGCCGGGCCGGATGTCGCCGTCGGCGGCCGAGATGAACACGTGCAGCAGCTCGGTGGCGCCGATGCCGTCGATCAGGCGTCGGCCGGTGGCGGCGTGGAAGGCCTCCCAGACGGCGGCGGGCAGCGGCTCGCCGGCCGACACGCAGCGCCGCACGCCCGCCAGCCGGTCGGCCAGCCCGGCGGCGAGGATCGCCCGGTAGGCGGTCGGGGCGGTGAACAGCACGCTCACGCCGTGCCGCCGGACCAGCTCGGCGAGTTGCTCGGGGGCGGCCTGCTCCAGCAGCAGGCTGGCGGCGCCGGCCCGCAGCGGGAAGACCAGCAGGCCGCCGAGGCCGAAGGTGAAGCCGAGCGGCGGGGTGCCGGTGAACAGGTCGTCGGGGGTGGGGCGGAGCAGGTGGCGGGAGAACGTGTCGGCGTTGGCCAGCACGTCGCGGTGGAAGTGCAGGGTGGCCTTGGGGCGGCCGGTGGTGCCGGACGTGAAGGCGATCAGGGCGACGTCGTCGGCGGCGGTCGGTACGGCGGTGAAGCCGGGGCGCCGGTCGGCGCAGCGGGCGGTGAGGTCCTCGGGGCCGGGGCCGCCGAAGGGCAGGACGCGCAGGCCGGGGGTGGCGGCCCGGTCGAGTTCGTCGAGGAAGCGGTGGTCGCACAGGGCGATGGTGGGGCGGGCGATCCGGGTCAGTTCGGCCAGCTCGGCCGCGCGCAGCAGCGGCATGGTGGTGACCACCACTCCGCCGGCCTTCAGGACGCCGAGCCAACAGGCGGCCAGCCAGGGCGTGTTGGGGCCGCGCAGCAGGACCCGGTTGCCGGTGGCCAGGCCCAGCTCCTCGGTGAGCAGTCCGGCGATCCGGTCGGCGTGGTCGCGCAGGTCGCCGTAGCTCCACCGCTCGGTCGGGGTGAGCAGGCAGCGGCGGTCCGGTCCGAGACGGGCGATGGTGTCGTCGAGCAGGGCCGCGGCGCAGTTCAGGCGGTCGGGGTAGGCCAACTCCTGTAGTTCGAAGAGGAGTTCCGGCCACTGGTCGAAGGGCGGCAGATGGTCTCGGCAGAACGTGTCCACGTGCGCCGAGGGGGAGAGCTCCATGGGCGGGCACCTCGTTGTGCGAGCGGGAGTGAAGCCAGTATGGCGCTCTCGTGACGCCAGTCAAGAGAGCGATACACGCATTCGGGCTACCGGGGCGGGAGGTGCGGCCGGGCAGACGGAACGCCCCGCGGGCCGGTGGGCGGTTTATAGGGGTCGTTGCAACACGTGGTCGGTTGATCAGGCCGCGAGCAGTTTATGCAGGCGCTTGGCTGGGGTTTCCCAGTCAAGCGTTT
>NZ_JBHXEG010000042.1:67272-68704 GCF_042724935.1 Kitasatospora sp. NPDC127060 | reverse complement strand
TGGCACGCTGTTGAGTTCTCAAGGAACGGACGCTTCCTTCGGACCGCCTTCCAGCGGGCCCTCCGGGCGCTTCGTTCTTTCGTGTTTCCAGCTTAGCAGATGTTTTCCGCTCCGTTTCCGGGGCTTCGTTCATCCAACTCGCCGGCGTCTTCCGGGGCTTGACGCCCCGTCCGACGTTTCAAACTCTAGCCGACCCCCGCTCCGAAAAGCGAATCCAGCCGCATTCCCGATAAACAGGCACAGCGAATTGAGCACCGGGCGAAGCCGCGAGTACGCGGAAATAGCCGGCACGGATCCGGAAGTGGTGTTTCAGGGGAGTGGCCGCCCCGGGACCGTCCGCGCTGACGCGTGTCCGGTGCTCCCTGCCGAGCGACTGGGAGACAGTACGCCCTACCCGGCGCCCGACACAAATCGCGGCGTGAGCGGCACGGGGGCGGCCCGTCGGCCCGCCCCCGCTGGGCCGACCAGGGGATTCCGGGACCCGTCCCCGCTCCGCGCCCCGTCGCCCCAGTCCCCGATCGCTACCTTTGTCGACGCTTGGTCAACTCCACCCCCCTCACCTGGGATCAACCATGCCCAAAGCCCGTCGGCGCGCCCTCGTCACCACGACTGCCCTACTGGCCCTGCTCGCCAGCGCATCACCAGCCGTCCCCGCACCCGTCTCCGCCCTCCTCCGGGCGCCGATCACCGCGCACCACCACGGCGACGGCGTGTTGCACGGCACCAGCAGCAACTGGTCCGGCTACACCGCCACGGGCGGCAAGTTCACAGCTGTCAGTGCCGACTGGGTCCAACCGGCCGTCTCCTGCACCAGCACCGACGCCTGGTCCGCCTTCTGGGTCGGCCTCGACGGCGACGGCAGCAAGACGGTCGAGCAGATCGGTACCGAGGCCGACTGCTCCAGCGGCGCCCCGGTGTACTCGGCCTGGTACGAGATGTACCCGGCGTACCCGACCGACCTGAAGAACCCCGTGCGCCCCGGTGACCACTTCACCGCGAGCGTCACCACGAACGGCAGCGGCTCCTTCACCCTCACCCTCCGCAACACCACGGCCGGCTGGAGCCGCGTCGTCGCCAAGTCGCTGAAGGACGCCGCCCTGGCCTCCGCCGAGGTGGTCGCCGAGGCTCCGTCCAGTCTCTTCGGCGTCCTCCCGCTGGCCGACTTCGGCACCGTCGACTTCACCGGCGCCGCCGTCAACGGGCACCCCCTCGGCGCCTCGAACCCCGCGAGCGTGGACATGGCCGAGGACGGGGTCGCCAAGGCCACCACCTCGGAGCTCAGCTCCGGCACCGACTTCTCGGTGACCTGGCACCACAGCTGAGGCCCGCCCCCCCCCCCCCCGGGCCCGGGGGCCCCCCCACGGGGGGGGGGGGCGCCCCCCGTTAACACCAGAGGGAGGTGGGGTGGGGGGGTAGGTGGAAAACATGGTGT